>VGFB01000035.1 GCA_016869015.1 Armatimonadota bacterium | reverse complement strand
ATCGATGCGCTCAGCCTGGATCTCAGCGCCGGTAACGGTCGCCGTCGCTCTCCACAGGTCGTGCGTACCTGTCGAGGTGTCGATGTACGCGACCCAGAACCTGAAGAGCGCGTCTATGTTGCCCCCTCCATCGCAACCCGCCACCAGAGCCACCGTACCCGCCACAGCCACAACCAACAGCGAGATCAGCACGACGGAATGCAGCTTCATCGAACGGCCCCCTTCGAGCCCTCATCGGGGCTCAACCAAATTCAGATTATTCAGTACCTAAAAGTAAGCTACACCCACAGGCAACCGGAGGTTCCCGAGCGCTGCAGGTGGGGGCGACGAAGGGAATGGGCGGACGGGGACGTAGGGGGCAGCTCCGGGTACGTACACCGGACCTCGGTGAGGCCGAGCTCCGGCGTCAGTCCCCGGAGACGCACTCAGCCAGGAGGGCGTCGGCTTCGCTAGTCCTGCGGGTTGTCGACGCCGGGGGCGGGGAAGCCCTCATTCTGCATCGGGGGGCCCGCCAGCCACCCGAGCTTGCCGACGGTGAGTTCGGTCAGCCGGTCCCCGGCCAGCTCCGCCCCGGGGCCCGGCGCGATCGCGTCTTCGTGACGTTGGGCCTCGAGCTCGCGCTCCCGCTCTCGCCTCCGGCGCTTGTCCGGGATGAGGCCGGCCTCGTCCGCCAGGGCGATGTACTGCGCCTCGCGAGCAATCTGGGCGGCGGCCTTGCGGGCGGCGGCCTCGGTTAGGGCGCCGTTGGCGACCAGGGCCAGCAGTTGTTCCACTTGCTTCCGCGCGTCCCGCGCCGCGGCCATCCGGCCGACGATGAACCGCGCATAGCAGCTGATGCCGACGAGTCGCGCCTCCTTCTCCCCCAGGCAGCTCTCGATGCACCCGGCGCGCTGCTCGAAGATGCCCCGCAGTTCCCCCCACGCCGGCAGGTCGCTCAACGCCGCCTGCATCTGCTTCTTGAAGCGGTTGAACGACGGCCGCCGCCAGACCCCCACCTTGCCTCCCTCGAAGCTCCGGAACCGGCGCCAGACGTCACCCAGCCGGTTCCACTTGTCGAGCAGGGATCGCCCGGCTCGACATCCGCTCGCCAGCATCAGCCACAGGCCGCCTGCGCCCCCAAGAGCCAACCCAAGACAGCGACGCCGCGTCACGTGCTCGCCCGTCATCCGTGCCATACCCACCGGCCTCCCCATGGGCTCGTGCAATCAGTCGCCCTCATACCCAAGTTGGCTGGGAGGGTGGCTGACACCTGCCGGGCGAGGCAGAACCAGAAGCGGGCAGAGCACGCTCTGCCCCTACGCGAGGCACTCAGCGAGGAGGGCGTCGGCGCCGAGGTTGCGGAGCTTGCCGACCACGGACTGGGGGGTCTCGCCGGACGCGCGGATCAGCCGCTCGCCCGGGAGGTCGGAGACCATCGCGCGGATGGACAGCCCGCTCTCGGCAGCCTCCGCGAGCACGCCCAGGGGGACTTGGCAACTTCCATTGAGGGCCGCGACGACGGCGCGCTCGGCGTCGCCGCAGAGGCGGGAAGTCGCGCAGTCGAGGGCCGCCAGCAGGTCGCGTGTCGCCGCATCGTCCGCACGCGCCTCCAGGCATAGGATCCCCTGTCCGGCGGCGGGCAGGCAGACCTCGGGGTCGAGGGTATCGGCGATCCACTCGGCGCGGCCGAGGCGCTTCAGCCCCGCCGCGGCCAGCACCACTGCATCCGCCTGTCCGAGCCGCATCTTCCGGACGCGGGTATCGACGTTCCCCCGGATCGGGACGAACTGCAGGTCCGGGCGGGCGTGGCGCAGCTGCGCGGTGCGGCGGAGGCTGCCCGTGGCGATCACAGCGCCGGGCCCGAGGTCGGCGAGCTTCCGGTTGTTGCGGCTGACCAGCACGTCACGCGGGTCCTCCCGGGGCGGGAAGGCGGCCAAGACCAGGCCCTCGGGCTGCTCGGTGGGCACGTCCTTGAGGCTGTGCACGGCGAAGTCGATCTCGCCCGCGAGGAGCGCTGTCTCGATCTCGGTGACGAACAGCCCCTTCCCCCCGACCTGGCTGAGCGCGCGGTCGAGGATGCGATCGCCCGTGGTGGTGATCGTGACGAAGTCGACGTGCAGGTCCGGGTGCAGAGCGGTCAGCTCTCGCGCCACCCAGCGGGCCTGAGAGACGGCGAGGGCGCTGCCGCGCGATCCGAGACGCAGGTTGGGCATCGGGTCAAAGCTCCGTGAAGGCGCTGCGGGCCGCCGTGATGGTGGCCTCAAGGTCGGCGTCGGAGTGCGCGGTCGAGACGAAGGCCGCCTCGCAGTAAGAGGGCGCGAGGGCCACGCCGCGGTTCAGCAGGCCGTGGAAGAACCGCGCGTACCGCTCCTTGTCGCAGTGGGCGAGATCGTCGGCATTGGCGACGGGACGGTCGGTGAAGAAGCCGGTCATCATGGACCCCACCCGGTTGCAGGTCAGCGCCACGCCCGCCGCCTGCGCCGCCTGCCCGATCCCCTCGGCGAGCGCCGCGGCCTTGGCCTCCAGGGCCTCGTACAGACCGGGCTCGCTCAGGGCGTCCAAGGTCGCGAGGCCGGCGCTCATGGCGACCGGGTTCCCCGAGAGCGTTCCCGCCTGAACCGCCGGGCCCAAAGGGGAGATGCGCTCCATGATCTCGCGCTTGCCCCCGTAGGCGCCGACCGGGAAGCCCCCGCCGATGATCTTACCGAGCGTCGTCAGGTCCGCCGGTACCCCGTACAACTCCTGCGCCCCGCCCAGGGCGATTCGAAAGCCGGTGATGACCTCATCGAAGATCAGCACCGCGCCGCTCTCATCGGCCGCCTTGCGCAGACCTTGCAGGAACCCCTCCGCCGGCGGTACGACCCCCATGTTGCCCGCCACGGGCTCGACCAGAATGGCGGCCACCTGGCCCTCGTTCTCGGCGAGCAGGGCGCGCACCGAGTCCACATCGTTATAGCGCGCCACGAGCGTGTGGCCCGCGTAAGCGGCCGGGACGCCCGCGCTGTCGGGCACGCCGTACTGCAGGCCCGTCGAGCCGGCCTTTACCAACAACCCATCGGCGTGTCCGTGCCAACAGCCGTCGAACTTGATGATCCGATCGCGGCCGGTGTAGGCGCGGGCGACGCGCACGGCACTCATGACCGCCTCGGTGCCCGAGTTCACCATGCGCACCAGCTCGAGGCTCGGGAAGCACTCGACGACGCGCTCGGCCATGCGGACCTCAAGCTCGGTCGGCGCGCCGAAACTCGAGCCGCGCCGCAGGGCCTCGGCGGCCGCCGCGACCACGCGTTCATCGGCATGGCCCAGGATCATCGGCCCCCACGAGCCCACATAGTCGATGTACTCATTCCCATCGACATCCGTGATGCGGCTGCCCTTCGCGGAGGCGATGAAACGGGGCGTGCCGCCCACCGAGCGGAAGGCCCGCACGGGGCTGTTCACGCCGCCGGGAATGACGCGCTGAGCGCGCTCGAAGAGGGCTGCCGACCGGTCGAGTGTCATCGTGCGTTCTCCCCTGCGGCTGGGTTATGCCGTCGTCAACTGCCGAGGCGCTGTACGGTACGGCCCATCAACTCATCCTGTTCCTGCGCGGGGAGGTCGATGAACCGAGCGCTGTAGCCGGCGACCTTCACCATCAGATGGGGGTACTTCGCCGGGTTCTCTCGCGCGTCGAGCAGCGTCTGGGTGTCCACCATGCTGATCTGCATCTGCATGACGCCGAGGTCCACGAAGCCCTTCAGGAAGCCCGCGAACTTCCGCCGACCGGCCGCGGTTGCCAGCGGTCCGGGGTCGAAGACCAGGTCGAGCGACGTGCCGTCGGGGAACTGGGTGAAGTCGATGCTCGATAGCGACCGCAACACGGAGGTCGGTCCGTCGCGGTCGGTGCCCCAGGTCGGGTTCAGGTTCCGCGTCAGGGACTCCCCGGCGGGTCGTCCGTCGGCGCTTGCCCCTACGACGGCGCCAAGACCGTGATTCGCGACGAAGGAGTAGAGCGCCAACTGCCAACGCCCGCCCCGGGCGTTCGCGCGATGAGCGAACCGCTCGTAGAGGGCCTCGCTGACGAAGGTAGCGAGGTCGTCGACCCGTCCGTCGCCGTTACCCCACTTCGGGGCGGAGAGCAGCTCCCGGCGGAGGTCTTCGTGGCCGTCGAAGTTGCTCGCGAGCGCCTCACGCAGCTGGGCGAGGCTCACGCGCCCCGCCCGGAAGACGGCTTGGCGCAGGGCCGCCAGCGAGTTCACCACATTCGGCAGACCGGAGACGATGCAGCCGGTCAGGTTGTACAGCGCGCCCCCCGAACAGACATCCTGCCCGCGCTCGAGGCACGCATCCATGAAGCAGGACATCAGCGGGTAACGCCGCCCCTCGCAGTGGGAGGCGTCCACCATGTTGACCAGCTCCACGAGGGCCTCCGCTACGTAGGACAACTGCCTCTCGAAGGCCTGCAGCACGTCATCGAAGGTCACGAGCGACTCCGGAGGGGGCGTGCTCGCGCCGAGCTGCTCGCCGGTGAGCAGCGAGCGACCCTCGTTCAGCGCGAGCTCCAGCACCAGGGGCAGGTTGAGGTAGCAGCCGTTGGGGTGAAACGCCTCGCGGCCGGGAATCGTGTTCTCATAGCAGCACGAGCAGATGTAGTCCCGCGCATCCTCCAGCGAGCGTCCGTGTCGGAGGAAGGCCGGGATGAGGACCTCGTCGTTCACGACGGGGAAGCCCAAGCCTCCGGCGATGTAGCTCGCGGCCGCCTCCCAGGCGCGCTCGGGGGCGCCGCGGTGCAGCCGCACCGAGAGGTAGGGCGCGGGCATCGCGATCCGTAGCGAGGCCTCCATGAGGAGCTCCGTGAGCTCGTTGGACGCCTCGGCGCCCGCCGGCGTCACCCCGCCGAGGCTGCCGTGGCTCCCCGGTGTGAAGATCTGATGGCCGGTGTAGTAGTCCACGTGGCGGAAGCTGAGGAGGAAGAGCTCCAGCAGCTCCAGGGCCTCGTCGCGGGTCAGGCGGCCGGCCCCCAGATCGGCGCGGTAGTAGGGGTAGAGAAACTGGTCGGGCCGGCCGAGCCCGAGGCCCCCGCCCGGGCAGCACCCGCCCATCTCCAGGGTCACCAGGCAATACACGATCCAGTAGGCCTGCAAGGCCTCGTGGAGAGTGCGGGCCGGGTGCTCGGGAACGCGCTGTAAAATGGCCGCCTCGGTCTCGCGCCCCGCACCGCGCGCGGCCTCCGCGTACCGGCGGGCGTACGCCAGGACCGCCTCGCACGACTCCCGGCACGCCATCCAGAAGCGCAGCTTCTCCGGGTCGGAATCCGGTCTTCGCCCTTCGGCGGACTCGCGGTCCTCGATCCGCCACAGCAGACCGCGGATCCCCTGGCTGAGCACGTCGTCGAGCCCGGGGGTGATGTGCCCCTCGAAGCAGGCGGCGTAGTAGACCCCGGCCTCGCGGAGGCGTCGCGCGTCCGGCGTGCCCAACTCAGGTCCCCGGCGGGAGTGCCGGTCGGCCTGCAGCGCGGGAAGCAGAAGATTGAAGAAGAACGGGTCCTCGCCGCCGAGCAGGAGCGCGTCGGGCTCCAGCGCGATCGGGCAGCGATCGACCACATGCCGCAGCGCGCGCGCCCGCGCGAGGGCGAGGTCAGTCGCTTCCTCGCGCAGGAGCAGTACTCGCGCCTCGTCGGCCAGCTGCGTGTACTCCGGAGGCTCCGACCGCTCCTCGTAGCCCATCGCGAAGCGGCGCTCACGCAGCCGGGCGGAGCGCAACGTGCTGCACGCGGGCCCCCGGTTCGGCGGGCGGAAGTAGATCGGTTCGGAGGCGGCGGGCATCGACGACGACCTCAAACGGGGGGGTCAGTCCCGGCCCCGGCAGTAGGCGACCAGCGCCTCGATCAGCGCCGGAATCGTATGCTCCTCGGGCAGAACGTCTACTCGCAGGCCGTGGGCCTCCGCCGTCTGGGCGGTCACCGGCCCGATGCAAGCGATGGCCACGCCCCCCAGCGCGTCGCCGATCCCCTCCGGAGCCACGCACGCGGCGAAGGCCTCGACGGCTGAGCTGCTGGCGAAGGTGGCGACGTCGATCCGGCCCTCGCTCAGCAGGACCTGCAGCTCCTCGCCGGCGCCCGCTCGCGGAGCAGTCCGGTAGCAGGGAGCGACGATGACCTCGGCCCCGGCCGCCGCGAGGCGCTCGGGCAGCACCTCACGCGCCTCCTCCGCCCGCGCGATCAGCACGCGGCTACCGGCCATCCCCTGCGCCTCCAGGCCGTCGGCCAGACTCTCGGCGATGAAGCGCTCGGGGATCAGGTCCACGCGCACGCCGATCTGCTCCAGCGGCTCGGCGGTGCCCGGCCCGATGGCCGCGACGCGCGGGCCGCGCAGATCGCGGGTATCCAGCCCTCGGGCGCGCAGGCGCTCGCGGACCGCCGCCACCCCGTTCGCGCTGGTGAAGACCAGCCAGTCGAACCGGGCCATGTCATCCAACGCGGCATCGAGGGCCTCGTAGGCGTCGAGAGCCTGCACCTCGATGAGGGGCAGCTCGAGCGGGACGGCCCCGAGCCGCCGCAACCTCTCGCTCAGCGCGCTCGCCTGCTCCCGGGTGCGGGTCACCAGAACGCGCCGGCCGAACAGCGGGCGGCTATCGAACCAGCCTAGCTGCTCGCGCAGTCCGGCGACCTGACCCACCAGAATGAGCGCCGGAGCCCGGATATCTGCCTGCTCGACGCGCGACGCGATCTCGTGGAGAGGAGCGGTCACGACGCGCTGCGCGGGAGTCGTGCCGCGCTCGATGACGGCCGCCGGCGTGTCGGCCGGGCGACCGTGCTCGATCAGTCGCGCGACGATGAGGGGGAGGTTGCTCACGCCCATGTAGAACACGAGGGTGTCCGTGCCGGTCGCCAGCCCCGCCCAGTTGATGCCGCTCTCGGCCTTCGTCGGGTCCTCGTGGCCGGTGACGAAGGCGACGCTGGTCGCCACGGACCGGTGCGTCACCGGAATACCCGCGTAGGCCGAGCCGCCGATCCCCGCCGTCACGCCGGGCACCACCTCGAAGGGCAGACCCGCCTCGAGGAGCGCCAGCGCCTCCTCGCCGCCGCGTCCGAAGACGAACGGGTCGCCGCCCTTCAGCCGGCACACGACCCGGCCCTCGGCAGCCTTCTGCACCAGGAGCTGGTTGATCTCTTCTTGCCTCAACGTGTGCCGGTCGGGGAGCTTCCCGACGTAGATCAGCTCCGCATCCGGCCGCGCCCAGGACAGCGCCCCCTCGGCAATCAGCCGGTCGTAGACAATGACCTCGGCCAGGCCGATGATCTCCCGCGCCCTCAACGTGACCAGCCCGGGATCTCCCGGACCGGAGCCGACGAGATAGACGATGCCGTTAGCCATGGGAGGTCTGGAGTTCCGGGTTTCGGGTCTCGGGCTTGGGACCCTTGGGCTCACAGAAACCGGTGCCGGTCGTCGCCGAGGAGTCCGGTAGCCACGAAGGTCAAGACCACGCAGGCGAAGCCGATCACGATCAGCCAGGCGCCGTTACGACCGCGCGCGTGACGGACGACGCGATAGTGCAGGTAGGTGGCGAAGACCAGCCACGTGGCGAGCGAGGCCGTCTGTTTGGGCTCCCAGCTCCAGTAGCTGCCCCAGACGCTCTGGGCCCACAGCGCGCCGGTGGCCATCCCTACGGTCAGCAGCAGAAACCCGAAGGCCGCGGTGCGGTACATGGCATTCTCGAGCTGGTCAAGGGGCGGGAGCACGCCGATGACCGCCGCGACCTTCCGGCTGCGGAGCAATCGGGCCTCACCCAGGTACATCCCGGCCACCGCGAAGGAGAACGCGAAGGCGACATAGGCGAGCAGCGCGGGCGGCACGTGGGCGAAGAACCACGCGCTGCGCAGCACCTCCGGGGTCTCCTGTGCGGTAGGCGGACAGAGCGCCGCGAACAGCGCTCCCGCGAAACAGATGGGCAGCACCGCCGAGCCGATGGCCTCGATCCTGAAGGCCCGGTTGGCCGTCAGGAAGACCGCGGCCGTGAGGAAGCAGATCAACGAGACCGCGCTGGAGACCGTTGCGGCCACCGCGTGGGGGTCGCCGGCCAGAGCGACCGCGAAGGTGACCCCGTGGATGGCGGCGCCCACAGCCCCGACGATCAGGGCGGCCGTTCCGGCCGGCCGATGACGCCGTAGCACGCGCCAGGCGTACAGGCCCCCCGACACGAGGTAGGCGCCGGCCGGCGCGAGCAGGATGGCGTGATCCGGTGTCATGCCCCCCCCTCCTCCACCGGCTCACCCACGCCGTTGTCCCCTTCTGGAGGCAGGGGGGCAGGGGGGCAGGACTGCAGCCCGAACAGCTCCCGCATCGCCGCCAGGTAGGCCAGGCCGTCGCCGTCGCAGGCCTTGGACCGGAGACGCGAGAGCGGCGCGTCGATCAGGCCCTGCACGAGGCGCTTGGTCATCAGGTGAAGCTGCTTCTGCTGCCGGGCGTTGAGCTGCCCCATGTCGCGGAGCGCCTGCTCGTACTCCCGCAGCCGGATCGCCTCCACCCTCTCTCGCAGTTCCAGCAGCGTGGGCAGCAAGTCCAGCGAGGCCGCCCACGTCTGGAAGCTGCGGGCGGCTTCGGCGCAGATCTCCCGCACGCGGGGCAGTTGACTCTCCCGACCCCGCAAGGCCTCCTCGACGGCCTCCTGCAGGCTGTCGATGTTGTACACGAAGACGTTGTCGAGGTCACCGGCCTCCGGCTCGATGTCGCGCGGCACGGCGAGGTCGATCATGAACAGCGGACGCGCGCCGCGCCGGCGAACGATCTGTCGCATGGGCTCGGCGTGCACGACGGCGTGCGGGGCGCTGGTGGAGGCGATCACGACATCCGCCTCGACCATCGCCTCGTAGATCCCCTCGAAGGCCACGGCGTGGCCGCCGTAGGTCTCGGCGAGGATCGTCGCCCGCCCGGGGGTGCGGTTCGCGATGAACACCCGCTCGGTGCCCCCGTCCATCAGCCGCTGCAGCGTGAACTCCGCCGTCTCCCCCGCGCCGATCAGCAAGGCCGTCGTCCGCCGGGGATCGCCGCAGATCTGCCGTGCCAGGCTGACCCCCACCGAGGCCACCGAGGCGCAGCCCTGATCGATGGTCGTCTCACGCCGCGCCCGCTTACCGGCCTGCAGGGCCGTGTCGGTCAGCCGGGTCAGCATCATCCCCAAGGTCCCGGCGCCTCGCGCGAGATCGGCGGCCTCCTTCACCTGCCCCATGATCTCGCACTCGCCGAGGACCATGGAATCCGCCCCGCTCGCCACCTCGGACAGGTGCCGCGCCGCAGACTCATCCTCGTGAGCATACAGATGGGGCCGGAGGTCCGTCAGGGGAACGCCGGTGATGCGCGACACGAGCTGATCCGCGCCCAGGCCCGTGCTGCACGGCGATTCGGCCACGTACAGCTCGAAGCGGTTGCAGGTGCTCAACACCAGGGCTTCGGCCACGTCAGGCAGCGACACGAGATCCTGCAGCGCGTCGACCTGACGCTGCGAGGGCAGAGCCAACCGTTCTCTGATCTCCACCGGGGCGGACTTGTGACTCACCCCGGCCGCCAGAAGCCTCATCGCCAACCCACTGCCGCAAGCACACATGGCCGCGACCCCGGTCGCGGCTGAGGAACCCGTGCTCTATTCGGTATCGGGAGTCTAATACGAAGCGCCCCTGCCGTCAACACGCACGTGAAGGGCCGGGTTCCGAGCGAGGATCACCGCAACAGCCGCCTGAACTCCTCAACCGTCAGGCCGGCGCGGTCCAGCACGTCGCTCAGGATGCCGGGCTTCAGGGGGCGGCTACCGTGGTCGGGAACCGTGACAGTCCTGCCCGAACTGACGTGGCGGAGGGTTACATGGCTGCCCTTCTGCCGGTCGAAGGCGTAGCCGACGCGACTGAGGGCCTTGATTGCCTTGGCTGCCGTCACTACGGGTCGTCTAGGCAACAGCGACTTCCTTCGGCTGGGCCGCCCCAACGGCCACCTTGTAGATGACGGCCTCGCGCGTGTGCCGGACATCCACGGAGCACGACTCCACGTCGCTCGGGATCGGGTCACCGTGCCCGTGGAGCGACTCGAGGTGGCACTCGATGGCTTCGATGGAGTTCCGAAGGGCCTCGGGCAGATCGTCGCCTTGGGTGAAACACCCGGGCAGTGCCGGGACGGAGACCGAGTACCCGCCGTCCTCCTCGCGGACGAGCACGACCGTGAAAGTCATCCCGTCGTAGAACATGCGTTCACCTCGCGTGGACTCGTCCCGATGCCCCCCCAGCCAGGAGGGACCGAGCGCCCGGCCATTCTAGGGCAATCCGCGTCGTGGGTCAAGTCGGCCCCCGGCGACTTCCTTGACAAAGCCCGAGGCGACCTCTACGATATGGGTCTCCATGCCAAGCGTCTACCCGATCAGCCTGCTCATCGAGGGCCGGCGGTGCCTCGTCATCGGCGGCGGGAAGGTCGCCGAGCGGAAGGTGCTCTCGCTGCTGGAGGCGGGCGCGCAGGTGCGGGTGGTGTCACCGGAGGCGACGCGGGAGATCGCCGACCTGGCGGCTGCGGGCCGGATCGAGTGGCGTCGGGCGGAGGCGAGCGAGGCTGACCTCGCAGACGCCTTCCTGGTGATCGCGGCCACCGACGATGCCGCAGTGAACGCTCGGCTGGCGGCGGCTGCGAACGCCGCCGGGAAACTGGTGAACGCGGTCGACCAGCCGGCCGACTGCAACTTCTTTGTCCCCGCCTCCGTGCGGCGTGGGCCGGTTCTGCTCACCGTCTCAACCGGCGGAGGCAGCCCGGCTCTCGCGAAGCGGCTGCGGGAGAAGCTCGAGGCGGCCTTCGGGCCCGAGTACGGGGAGCTGGCGGCGTTGATGGAGCGCCTGCGGCCGGAGATCATGGCGGCCATCGACACGCAGGCCAGGCGCGCCGAGGTCTGGGAGCGCATCCTCGACTCCGCAGTGTTGGAACTCCTCGGGCAGGGGAACCACGCGGAGGCGGAGACGCTGGCGAGGGAGCTCGCCGGACTGCCCGTTCCCCCCTCTCCGGAACGGAGAGGGGCTGGGGGTGAGGCCTGATGTACCCGCAGATTCGCGGCCGACGGCTGCGTCGGAGCGAGGCCATCCGCCGGATGGTGTGTGAGACACGCCTGTCGGCGGACGACTTCATCTACCCGCTGTTCGTGACGCACGGCGTCGACGTGCGGCGGGAGATCTCCTCGATGCCGGGTAACTACCAGCTCTCGGTGGATCAGCTGGCGCCGGAGATCTGCGAGATCGTCGCGCTGGGCATTCCGGCGGTCATTCTGTTCGGCCTGCCCGAGCACAAGGACCCGACGGGCTCCGAGGGCTACGCGCGCGGGGGAGTGGTGCAGCAGGCGGTGCGGGAGATCAAGCGGGTTGCGCCGGAGCTGGTGGTGATCACCGATGTGTGCCTGTGCGAGTACACGGACCACGGCCATTGCGGGGTGGTGGATGCCGACGGGAACGTGCTGAACGACCCCACTGTTGAACTCCTGGCGGAGATGGCTGTCTCGCACGCCTGCGCCGGAGCGGACCTCGTGGCCCCCAGCGACATGATGGACGGCCGCGTCGGGGCCATTCGCGCGGCCCTGGACGACGAGGGTTTCAGCGAGACGGCGATCATGTCGTATGCGGTGAAGTATGCGTCAGGCTTCTACGGCCCCTTCCGCGAGGCCGCGGACTCGGCCCCGCAGTTCGGCGACCGGCGCGGCTACCAGATGGACCCTCCCAACCTGAGGGAGGCGATCCGCGAGGCCGACGCGGACTTGGCTGAGGGCGCCGACATCATCATGGTCAAGCCGGCGCTGGCCTATCTGGACGTGATCTCGGCGGTCGCCGGGGCGTTCAGCGTGCCCGTCGCCGCCTACAACGTGAGCGGCGAGTTCAGCATGGTGAAGGCCGCGGCGGAGAAGGGCTGGATCGACGAGCGCCGCGTGGCGCTGGAGATCCTCACGGGCATCAAGCGCGCCGGCGCCGACATGATCCTGACCTATCACGCGAAGGACGCCGTACGATGGCTGTCGGAGACCTGAGCTCCGCCGCGAGGCACGGATGATCATCTCCTGGAACACAACCCGCCAGTGCAACCAGTTCTGCGCACACTGCTACCGGGACGCGCGGCCGGATGCGGGCGCCGATGAGCTGACGACCGAGGAGGGGTTCAAGCTCCTCGATGAGATCAAGCAGTCGGGCTTCATGATCATGGTGCTCAGCGGCGGCGAGCCGCTGGTGCGCCCGGACATCCTCGACCTCGTCCGACACGGGGCGCAGATCGGCCTGCGGGTCGTGCTGGGCACCAACGGCACGCTGCTGACGCCGGAGTGGATCGAGGCGCTGAAGGCGGCCGGCTGCGCGCGGGTGGGGATCAGCCTGGACAGCACCGATCCGGCGGTTCACGACCGCTTCCGCCGCATGGAGGGCGCCTGGGAGCTGTCGGTACAGGCCATGCGGCAGTGCCGCGAGGCGGGCCTGCCCTTCCAGATCCACACCACCGTCACCGAGCGGAATCAGCACGAGATCATCGACCTCACCGACCTGGCGGTGGAGCTGGGCGCGGCGGCGCACCACATCTTCTTCCTGGTGCCCACCGGGCGCGGCGAGGGCATCGAGCAGGAGACGCTGAAGGCGCAGGAGTACGAGAAGCTGCTGAACCGCATCTTGAAGAAGCAGCAGGAAGTGGACCTCGAACTGAAGCCGACGTGCGCGCCCCACTTCATGCGGATCGCGAAGCGCCGGAACATCCCCATGCGCTTCACCAAGGGGTGTCTGGCGGGGACGCACTACTGCGTGATCACCCCCAACGGCGACGTGCACCCGTGCCCGTACCTCCCGCTGAAGGTGGGCAACGTGCGCGAGACGCCGTTCACCGAGATCTGGCGCTCGAACCCGGTGTTCGAGGAGCTGCGCGCGTGCGAGTTGAAGGGCCGGTGCGGCAAGTGCGACTGCGCCGACCTCTGCGGCGGTTGTCGGGCGCGCGCCTACTACTACTCC
>VGFB01000034.1 GCA_016869015.1 Armatimonadota bacterium | reverse complement strand
CTCCGCCCATGCCCTGTGTGCCCTCATCAACAGCCTCCCGTCCCGGTACTACCACTTCCTGGCGATGCGCGCGGCGATCCTCCTGCGGCGGCGGAGCACGCTCTACCCTCGCACGATCGAGCACCTGCCGTGTCCGGACCTGGACGAGGCGGGGCGGGCGCGGTTGGACGAGTTGAGCCGGGAGGCCCACCGCCTCTGCGCCGAGGCGGATGTCGATGAGGTTCGGCTGGCGGGGTCCGCCGCGGAGGGTTGGCGCGACACGCGCCCGGCGGCGGTGCTGTTCGACTTCGCCGGATGGCCGGACGGGAGGCGCGCGGCGGGCCCGGAGGCCGGAGCCGCCGAGGTGGACGGCCAGGCGCTCACCTTAGGCGGCGTGACCGTGCGCGGCGACGCGGCCGGGCTGAAGCTGCTGGCGTGGCTGTTGCAGGCTGCCGAGGGGGCGTCGGAGCGAGAAGTTGCGGCAGCCGTGGCCCTGCCTCGCAGCCCGGAGGAGCGGCAACGGGTTGTCGTCGAGATCGAGTCCCGCGTGGCGGCGCGAGGCGCTCTGAGGGACCGGCTGGGCGAGGTCGAGGAGGAGATCGACGAGATCGTGATGGACGGCCTCGGCCTCTCCGCCGATCAGAAACAGACGCTCCGCGAACGGTGCCGGCAGTTCCCGCTCTCGGAGACCGTCATGCGACCGCGCTACCTGTGGAGCGAGGACCGGAAGCGGCAGAAACTGCGCCGCTACGAGGGCGGCGAGCGGTACCGGTAGACCGACTGGCGGTGTGAGAACCTCCCCCCGTGAAGATCGCCCAGCTCACGTATTCCTATCGACCTATCATCGGCGGGGCCGATGCGTACGCCGACCTGCTGTGCTCGACGCTGCGCGGGCGAGACCACGAGGTGTGGGTCTATCAACGGGCGGCGGAGACGGACGACCCCTTCGTGCGCGCCGCGCCGGGGTGGCAGGCTCGGCTGCGGCCGCGCGACTTCTGGCTCGTGCCCTACTGGCTCCGCCTGCGCCGCGGCGAGCTGCGGGCCATGGACGCGCTCATCGCGCACTATCCGAACTACTGCCGGGCGGGGTACTTCCATCCACGACTCATCGGGCTGTCCCACGGCGTCACCTGGGACGACGAGCCCGGGGCGTGGCGCTCGCAGCAGAAGCGGGCTCTGGCGCGCGAGGCATACCGACGCTGCTCCCGCTTCGTGGCGAATGATACGTTCTTCCTGCGGGAGGTCGGCGTGGACATCGCCCCCGGCGAGGGCGCGTTCCAGGAGGTGGAGCCGGGGCGCTGGTTCATCCCGAACTGCGTCGACACGGTGCGCTTCTCGCCGCCGGACGCGCCCGACCAGCGGGCGCCGCTCATCACGGTACCGCGCAACCTCTACCGCAACCGGGGCGTGCATCTCGCCGTGGAGGCCTTCACGCGGATCGCCGCCGAGTGGCCCGAATGGACGATGGAGATCGTCGGCGCCGATGGACAGGCCGACTACGCGGCCGAGGTGCGCGCGCTCGTGCGGCGGCTCGGGCTGTCGGATCGGGTGTGGTTCGCGGGCGGCGTCCCCTGGCACGCGATGGCTCCGGTGTACGGCCGCGCGCGGGTGTGCCTGATCCCATCCCTGTGCGGCGAGGGCACCTCCCTCGCGGCCCTCGAGGCGATGGCCTGTGCCACCGCCACCGTCGTCACCACCGCCGGCGGTCTCCCCGACCTGCCGGCCATCCACTGCGACCCCTCGGCCGACGCGCTCACCCAGGCGCTGCGCAAGGTGCTCCCCGGCTGGCGCGAGGCGGGGCAAACGCAGCGCGCCGCGGTGACGGCGGGCTTCGCCCTGGAGCACTGGCAGGCCGCCTGGGCCCGCGTGGTCGAGGAGTGGTAGGCCGGACGAGGCGCGGACCGCGCTAGTCGAAGTCGACCAGCATGGCCTTCGTCAGTTCGGGGAAGGCGCGCACGTGTTGCAGCGTCGCGTCGTCGATCGGGTTGTCGAGCATGAGCGCCATGACCGCCGCTCCGCCGACGCTGACCCGCCCGACCTGCATCCCGGCGATGTTGACCCCCCGGTCGCCCATCAGTGTGCCGACCCGCCCGATGACGCCCGGCCGGTCGTGGTGCCAGATGAACAGCACGGCGCCCCGCGGCGCAAGGTCGATGCGGTAGCCGTCCATCTCGACGATTCGCGCGTCCTCGGTTCCGAAGACGGTGCCCGAGATCTCGTGCGTCCGACCCCCCGACTCGACCCGCGCCGTGACGAGACTGGCGTAGCCGCGCGTCGATTCGGCGGCGCCCTGGGAGACCCGAATGCCCCAGGCCTCCGCCTCGACGGGCGCGTTCACGATGTTCACGGGGTAGCTGCGCAGCGGGCTGAGCAGCCCGACCAACAGCCAGAGGCTCAGCGGGTGCGTATCGCGCTCCGCGATGTCGCCCGCGGTCTGCAACTCGACGCTCTCGATCGGCCCGCCCAGCAGATGGCTGTGCAGTCTGCCGATGCGGCTCATCAGGTCAAGGTACGGCGCGAGCTCGCGCAGCGTCTCCGGCGCAATGGCCGGCGCGTTGACGGCGCTACGGGCGAGACGGCCCTCGAGGATGTCGGCGATCTGCTCGGCAACGTCCACCGCCACGAACTCCTGTGCCTCCTCCGTGGAGGCGCCCAGGTGGGGCGTAAGCACCACGTTCGGGAAGGGAGCCAGGTGCGCCGGCGGCCGCGTCTCATCCACGAACACATCCAGCGCCGCGCCGCCCAGGCGACCCTCCTGCAGCGCCTCCACCAGCGCCGGCTCGTCGATCAGCCCGCCGCGCGCGCAGTTGATCAGCCCGGCCCCGGGCCGCATGAGATCCAGCTCCCGCCGGCCGATCAGGCCCATCGTGCCGGCGGCCTTGGGGGCGTGAAGCGTTACGAAGTGCGACTGCTTCAGCAGATCATCCAGCGAGACGAGCCGCACCCCCAGCGACTCGGCCCGCGCTTCGTTCAGATAGGGGTCGTGAACCAGCACCTCCATCCCGAAAGCCTGCGCCCGCCTCACGACCTCCGACCCGATCTTCCCGCAGCCCACGACGCCGAGGGTCTTGCGGTAGAGCTGTCGCCCCACGAACTCCTTGCGCGACCAAACGCCCCGTCGCAGCTGCGCGTCGGCCGCCGGGATCTTCCGCGAGAGCGCCAGCAACAGGGCGAGGGCGTGCTCGGCCGCGGAGATCGTGTTCCCCTCGGGGGAGTTGATCACGATGACGCCCCGGGCCGTCGCGGCCGACAGGTCGATGTTGTCGACCCCGACCCCGGCCCGCGCGATGGCGCGCAGCCGGGGCGCCGCGGCGATGGCCTCGGCATCAATCCTCGTGGCGCTACGCACCACTACCGCCTCGCAGGGCGCCAGCCGCGTGTGCAGGGCCTCGCCCGAGAGCCCCTTCGGCTGCACGTCGACCTCGGCCACCTCGCGGAGAATCTCGATCCCCCGCTCGGCAATGCCGTCACAGCAAAGCACGCGTGGCTTGTCGCTCACAGACTTCCCATCCCTCCGAGGGCGGTCAGCGCATCGCTTCCAGCGCGTCGGCGAGGGCCGCCAGGACGCGCTCGCACTGCTCGCGGTCGATGGTGCCGAGGTGCCCGATGCGCAGGAACTTGCCGCGGTAGGCCCCTTGGGCGCCGGTGATCAGGATGTTGTGCTTGTCGCGGATGTGGCTGATGATCGCCTTCGGGTCCACGCCCTCGGGCGGGAGGAAGGCGGTCACCACGTTGCTGGCGTGGCGCGCGTCGCCGAAGGGCCTCAGCCCCAGCCGCGCGACGCCGTCGCGGATGAGCTGCGCGCACTCGGCGTGCCGCCGCCACACGTCCTCGATCCCTTCGGCGCGGATCAGGTTCAGCGACGCCTGCAGGGCCACGAAGAGACTCGTGTTGGGCGTGTAGGGCGTCTGGCCCTTCTCCAGCGACGCCTTGGCCTTCCTCAGGTCGAAGTAGAAGCGCGGCATCGCGGCGGTGGCGTTGGCTTCCCACGCCCGCTCGCTCATGCTCACGAAGGCCAGACCGGGCGGGAGCATCAGCGCCTTCTGTGAACCAGCCACCACCACGTCCAGCCCCCACTCGTCGGTCAGGACCGGCACACCGCCCATCCCGCTGATCGCGTCGACGATCGTCAGGGCGCCGGCTTCCCGCGCGAGCCCGGCAAGCTCCTCCACCGGGTTGGTAATGCTCGTCGAGGTCTCGTTCTGGGTGAAGAGCAGGGCTTTGTACCCGCCGCCCGCCAGGGCCGCCCGCACCGCCTCCACGTTCGCCGGCTCGCCCCACTCGGATTTCACCCACGTGACCTGCGCGCCGAAGAGCTCCGCGATCGTTCCCAGCCGCTCGCCGAAGTTCCCCACCGAGACGGCCAGCGCAGGCTCGCCCGGCGAGAGGCAGTTGGTGATCGCGGCCTCCATGCCCCCCGTGCCCGAGGCGGTCAGGATCAGCAGGTCGTTCGCGGTGCGGAAGACGTACTGCATCCCCGCCGTGCAGTCGGCGATGAGCTCGGCGAAGGCCGGGGTGCGATGGCCGATCTGGGGTCGCGCCAACGCCGCGCGCACCTCCGGCGGCAGGCCCGTCGGACCCGGGATCATGATCAACAGGTCGTCGTTCATCCGCCCAACGGCTCCAAGGTAGTATCGGCGATGATCGAGGCCTCCGGGCCCTCGATTACCGTCCCCGCCGGGACCCGGCCACCCGGCCCGACGATGACGTTGGCGAGCCGGCAGCCCTCCTCCACGACGGCCCCCGGCCACAGGATGCTGTCGCGCACCGCGGTGTTCGCCCCCACTGCCGCCCCCGCCCCCACCGCCGCGTGAGGCCCGATCCGCGCACTCGGGGCGACGCGGGCGGAGGGCGCGATATCGGAGGCGGAGCCTGGATCGCTGGGCGGATCGGCCCAGGGCAGCGCTCCGCACAGCACGGCGGCGTTGGCGTCCAGGTACTTCCGGGGCGTGCCCACGTCGGCCCAATACGCTTCGTCCGGCATCCGGAAGGCGCACACCGTCGCCCCCGCCTGGATCAGCTGCGGGAAGAGGTCCGCCTCGTTGGAGTAGGGGCGCCCTCGGGGGATCGCCTCCAGCACGCTCGGCGCGAAGACGTACATCCCCGCATTCACCAGGTTTCGGCCCGTTGGGTCCTCCGGACGTTTCTCCAGGAAGGCCTCGATCCGCCCCGCCGCATCGCTCTGGATGAGCCCGAAGGGCGAGACGTCCTCCACCCGTCGGACCACGATGGTCACGTCGGCCTGCCGGGCCTGGTGGGCGTCCAGCAGCGCGCGCACGTCCACATCCAGGATCTGGTCGCCGTTCAGGGCGATGAAGGCGCCCTCCGCCGCCGACAGCGCGAACCGGATGGCCCCGGCCGTGTCCAGCGGCTCGGGCTCCTCGACGCAGCGGACCCGCAGCCCGTCCGGCTGCTCGCCCTCCAGCACCTCGCGCAAACGCCCCGCCATGTAGCCCGAGGCCAGGATCGCCTCGCGGCCCCCCCCGCGGCGCACCATCCGCAGCGCGTAGCTGATGAGCGGCCGGTTGGCGACGGGTACAAGGGGCTTGGGCTCGATCAGCGTCAGCGGACGCAGCCGGGTCCCCAGCCCACCCGCCAGAACCACCGCCTGGGTCATTCGGAAGCCGCCCTCAGGGCGTGCAACCGCAGCTGCAGCGTGCGGTAGCCGTTGAACTCGTTCATCTGCGGCGCGAAACACAGGTCGACCCGCTGCGTCCCCCTCAGCGCCTCCTCCTCCTGCGCCAGCCCAAAGCCGATGCACTCGTGGGTCTGCGCGCCATCCGTGACCCACAGCTTCAGATGTCGGGCGTCCCGACCCACGAGCGTGCGGTCGACGACCCGCGCGCCCTTCACCGCCAGGCGCGGCTCCGGGTTGCCGTGACCGAAGGGCTCCATGCGCTCCAGCTCCTCCACCAGCTCGGGCGTCACCTCGCCCAGCTCCGTCACGGCATCGATCCCCAGGCTCGGGCAGAGCCGCGCCGGGTCGAGCTGCTCGGCCGCCACCTGGCAGAGCCGCTCCCGGAACGCCTCCAGGTTACCCCGCGCCAGCTGTGCGCCCACGGCCATCGCGTGGCCGCCGTGGCGCTCCAGCAGGTCGGCGCAGCGGTCCAGGGACGCCGCCAGATGGAACTCGGGGATGCTCCGCCCGGAGCCCCGATAGCTCTCCCCCTCCGCCGCCAGCAGCACCGCCGGCCGCCCGTACGTCGCGACCACCTGGGAGGCCGCAATACCCACGACGCCCACGTGCCACGACTCCGAAGCCAGCACGATGACCGGCGTCCGGTCCAGGTCGATGTCCCGCTCGACCATCGCGCGGACCTGGTCGCAGATCGCCGACTGCTCGCCCTGCCGCTGCCGGTTCAGGCTGTCCAGGTACAGGGCCTGCCGGTTCGCCTCATCCTGATCGTCCGTCAGCAGCAGCTGGAGCGCCGGGTTGGGGTCCGCCAGCCGCCCCGGCGCGTTGAGGCGCGGCCCCAGCCGAAAGCCGATGTCCATCGCGCGCGGCCGCCCGTTCACCTGACAGAGGTTCAGCAGCGTCCGCAGGCCGAGCTTCTTCGTCTGCGCCAGGTGTCTCAACCCCAGCGTCACCAGCGCGCGGTTCTCGCCGATCAGCTCCGCCACGTCGGCCACCGTCCCCAGCGCCGCCAGGTCCAGGAACGCGCGCAGCACGTAGCCGTCCGGGATGTCCCGCGCCGCCGCGACGGCCCGGGCGAGCTGCAAGGCCAGACCCGAACTCGTCAACTCACGGTTGGGGTAAGCCGAGCCCGCGAGCTTCGGGTCCACGATCGCCTCGGCCGGAGGCAGCTCCTCCCCCGGCTCGTGGTGATCGAGCACGATCGTCGTCAGCCCCAGCTCCCTCGCCCGCGCCACGGCGCGACGGTCGCGAATGCCGCAGTCCACCGCGAGGACCAGGCGCGCTCCCTCGGCTGCGGCCTCCTCGACCGCCCGCACGGACAGGCCGTAGCGATCGTGGATCCGGTGCGGGATGAAGTGCTGCACGGTCACGCCGAGCTTGCTCAGGAACCGCGCCAGCAGGGCAGTAGCCGCGATCCCGTCCACGTCATAGTCGCCGTGCACCAGCACGGTCTGCCGCTCGGCGACGGCCTGGTTCAGCAGGCGCACCGCGGCTTCCATGTCCGGGAGGCTGTACGGATCGTGGAGCTGCTCGGCAGAGGGGGAGAAGTAGGCGCGGGCCTGCTCAACCGTGCCCAGCCCCCGGTTCGCCAGCAGCGCCGCCGTCACCGGCGACACGCCGACCGCCGCAGCGAGATGCCGCTCGCGCTGTGCATCCCGGGGCCGAATCCGCCACTCCACGCGCGTTCGCGCAATGCCCAACCGGTCAGCCATCCTTCAGTGCCCGCCAGGGAATATACGGCATCCGGAAGCGGACTGTCAAACGGCGGAGGTCCGGGGCCAGCCCCCGGAATCGTGTGCGCAGGCGGCAGGGAGCACGGCCCGACAAGGGCTCAAGGGGCGAGGATGAAGAGGCGGAAGTAGAGGCATGCCACGGGCATGGCGAACAGCAGGCTGTCGAACCGGTCCAGGATGCCCCCGTGCCCCGGGAGGATGCTGCCGAAGTCCTTGATGCCCAGTTCGCGCTTGATGAGCGATTTGCAGAAGTCACCGAACTGCCCCAGGATGCCCATCGTGAAGCCGAGGGCGATCATGTGGAGGACGGGCAACCCGATGCCGCCGCCGATGCCGATGGTTGCCACGAGGCACGCCAACAGTCCACCCGCGCAGCCTTCCCAGGTCTTGTTCGGGCTCACGAGCGGCCAGGGCTTGCGCGTGCCGAAGGCCCGGCCGATGAGCTGGGCGGCGTTGTCCTGAAGCCAGACTCCGGCGATCACCAGGAAGATGACCCCCATGCGGTCGCGCAGGCCGTCTGCGGGAACTCCCGGCAGCCCCGTGAGGGGGATGGCGCGGAGCCGGAGGAAGAAGGAGAAGAGCAGGGCGATCCACACGACGCCGAAGACCGTGGCGCCGGTGTTCGCGATGACCGAGCTGCCGGCCGGGCGGCGGAACTGGGCCATCATCGACAGCAGGACGGCGCCCGCCACACATGTGGTGATGGCTCCCGAGCGCCAGGCGGGATCGCGGGCCACGAACTGGGTGGCGGCGAAGATGCCGGCCCCGCACACGTAGCCCACCAGTCGGGTCGGACGCACCCCCTGCCGCTCGACGCCGCGGTAGAACTCCTCCATCCCGATCAGCATCGCCGCCACCGACGGCACGAACAGCACCCATCCACCGTGGTAGAGCAGGACGAGAAGCAGCGGGACGCCGACCACTCCGGACCAGAACTTCGGGCCGACCAGCCGCCGGCGCGGGGGCTCAGTCGGACTCCTCCCCGCGGGCATCGGGAGCGAGGCGTCGGGCGAAGACGGAGGTGACGTGCTCATCGAGGTCCTCCCTCGTGCAGACCAGCGCGATCTCCTCGAGCAGGGCATAGGCGGCGAAGGCCGCCATGAGATAGACAAACCAGGCGGCCGGCCCAAACAGGAGGACGTGCGCGGCGAAGAAGCCGTTGACCCAGTTGGAGAGCTTGCCCGAGTGGAGATGGAAGGGGATCTTGCGGCGGAAGCGGAGGTACTGGAGGCCGGTGCTGGTCACGAGGCCGATCAGCAGCGGCACAAGCACACGCCAGTACTCGCGAAACAGCTCGGGCCGCAAGACGTAGACCCAGGCCACGACGTTGAGGAGCAGCAGGTCGTCGGCCACGCGATCGAGTTTGGCGCCGAAGGACGTGGCGAGCCCATACCGGCGGCACAGATAGCCGTCGAACTGGTCGGTCAAGAACGCGAAGCCGAGGAGCGCCGTGAAGAGGAGGCGCGCTTCGGGCGCCGTCAGTGCCAACAGCCACAGGAAGGGGATCATCGCCAGGCGCAGCACACAGATGGCGTTGGGGAGCTGCCGGAGCTGCATCCGTGTCGCCTCCTCTCGGGCAAGGGCCGAGGGACCCGACCCCCGCTCAGGACGTCAGACGCTCGACCCGGGGCTGCCAGCCGAGACGGCTGAGGGGGTCGAGGTAGTCCTGCGGCAGCATCTCGCTCGGGCGCTTGCCGGCGAGCCGTAACTCCTCCTGCCCGGCCAGCCGGCGGACGGTCTCGCGCTCGAGGGTGTTCTTCAGCCCGCGGCCATCGACTACGGGCGTCATGCGGGCCGCCTTTGCCAGCTGCCGCGACTCCTCGATCACATGCCGTCTCCCGCCCGCGACCAGGTACAGGTCGGTGCCGCCCATCCCGATCGCCGCCGCCCTGCCGTCCAGCTCCGCGATCGTGCGGCAGGCCCGCTCGTAGTCTCCGTCCACCCCGATCCGTTCGATCCGGACCTCCCGCCCGAGCATCTCGGTCGTCACGGTCTTGTTCCGCTGCGAGGATTCGAGGCTGACGCTGACGACGTGGACTGGCCGGCTGTCCGTGGCCTGTGCCATCGCGGCCCCCTGCTGAGTCCCGTGTCTGTGTGGAACTCAGTGACTTCAGTGATCGGCGCGTGCTCGTCCATGCCCGTAGGATGCCCGCTTCCCCGCCCGAAGCTCTGGGGCCTACGTCCCGACGGGCGGGGACGGCCGGTCCCGATTGCGTGGGACCGGACCGGTGGCGAGGTCGGCCGCCGAACGGTCAGTCAAGCCAGTGGAGCGCGGTCGCGCGGAACTCCGCGTCGGTGGGGAGGCGGCCGTGCGCCGCGCGGAAGGCCGCGACGTACTCGCGGCCGCGTGCGTAGAAGGCCGCGTGCGTCTCGTAGACCGGCTGCCTCACGCCAAGGTCGTCGATGAGCCAGAAACCGCGCTGCCGTCCCGCGTCATCCACCTCGTTGTTGTACAGCTCCCAGTACAAGACGAAGGGGCAGCCCCACTCGAGGCCGGCCCGCATCACCTCTCGCGAGCGTGCGTCCTGCGCCTCCGGCGAGTGATGGACGGCGGGGAACCCGTACTCGCCGATGAAGACGCGCTTGCCGGGGAGGCCGGGTTTTCGGGGGAGCTTCGACTCGATGTAGTCCAGCGCCGGGCGCAAGTCCGTCCCGCTGTCGTAGCTGGAGTAGGACACGAAATCGACCGCGGTCCTGGGCAGCACGTCATTCGTGACCGACGGGCGGCCCTCCATCGCGAGCTTCGCCAGGTTGACCTCGGTGTACCCGTAGACCCGGATTCGCTCGTGGGGCACGTCGCGCTTCGCATCCTCGATGGCCTGCTGGCGTGCGTTCAGCCACGCGATCATCCCCTCCACCGCCTCGGGTTTCACCACGCTGTCATCCTGCGCATCGTAGCCCCTCCGCAGGTGCCAGTCGCCCTCCCAGTGCCCGAGGTAGAAGGTCTTCCCCGAGCCGTTGTACGTCTCCAGCAGGTAGGAGACGAAGGCGTACATCTCGTCGTACTCGAGTTTCCGGTCCGCCTCCGAGAAGCCGCGATCCCACCAGCCCGGCGAGAAGCCGTACACCCACAGGAGGTAGTAGGCGAAGGGCATGTCCAGCACGCGCCGATGGGAGGGCTCATCCCGCGCGAGGTCGGTCAGCGAGGCGACGCCGGGGACGGCCTCCGGCACGTTCGCGCGCTCCCCGAAGTAGCGCTCGTTGAGCCCGAACTTGATGGCGTTCGAGCCCAGGTCGAGAATGGCCTGAGCCGTCTCGACCAGCCGCGTCTCCCCGGTGAACTGATACGCCGGGCCGAAGGTCTGTGTGCCCAACACGAAGTTGAACTGCTGCGCATCGGTCAAGGGTGAGGCGGCCTCCTGAGCCGCCGCCGCGGCGGCGAGGATCAGGATGGGGGCTGCGCTGAGTCGAGCGAACCCGGTCACCGCAATGCTCCGGAATGCCGTCGTTGTCGTTTCGGCGGAGCGCAGGTGTTTCCCTGCCGGGCGAAGGGCCCTACGGGCGGGGCATCGAAGGAGGGGTCCGTCCGGTAGACTGGAGGGCAAGGAGGGCTCTTGAGAGATGACGACGACGCTGGTCGGAGCTGCCGTGCTGTCCCTGGGCGTGCTGGGCGTTGCGGGCGCGCAGACGATGCTCTTCGACTTCGAGACGGACGAGGAGGTTGCGCTGTGGCACAACGAGGGCGCAGCGACGCTGGGCGCGGACAAGCAGCTGGCGCGCGTCGAGCGGTTCGTCGCCTCGGGGCAGCACGCGATGCGGTTCAGCACGCCCGCCTGGCGACCGGCGGAGCACGGCGGCGCGTCCACCTGGCCCGCCTTCGAGTGCCGGCCGCCTCTGACCGACTGGGCGAAGTACGATCGGCTGCTGATGAGCCTCGTGAATGAGACCGCCGCACCGCAGAAGCTCATGCTGTTCATCTCCGATTCGAGCCTCCCGACCCGCAGCGGACTCATCCACCGGGAGGTCCTGGAGCCCTTCAGTCAGGCACAGGCGGTCATCGACCTGCGGAAGGGCTTCGCCGAGAAGGGCGTCAACCCGGCGGACATTCATGTCATGCACTTCTTCACCGAGGACCCGCCCGAGGACATGGTGGTAGCCCTCGACCGACTGCTGCTGCTGGAACCCGGGGAGGAGGTGCCGCCGCTGCCGGTGAGCTACCTCGAAGAAGTCGCGGTGTTGCAGTCCGGGGACGTGACGGGGCTGCGCGAGGAGCTCGCGGCGCAGGGCGCGGCGCTGCGCGAGGGGTCGAAGGCCTCGGCGCAGGTGAGCGCCTGGATCGACGGCAGCCTGGATGCGCTGGAGGCCCGGCTGGCGGAGCTCGAGGAGCGGTTGGCGCAGGCCGACGAGTCGGTGCTGACCGTGCCCGCGGGCCTGGCGGCCGTGCGCACGGAGCTGGTGCGGCTGGGGTCGCTGGCGGCGGCGCGGATGGGTTTCGAGGCGATCCGATCGGGGGTGCAGGCGCGCGGCACAGCGCGCGAGGACGTGGTGGTCGGCTTCGCGACCTCGATGCAGAAGGTGCTGCCCCGCGCGGGCGTTCCGGAGTTGCAGACAACGAGGACGGTGAGCCTCTCGCTGGCGCAGAACGAGAAGGAGGCCTTCCAGGTCATCGTCATGCCCCTGGAGGCCGCCCTGGAGGGCGCGGAGGTGCGGGTGGGCGACCTGCGCGGCGAGGGCGAGGGGCGTCTGCGGGCGGCGAACATCGACTGCGTTCCGGTAGGGTATGTCGAGACGAAGGCCGTGCCGCCGTACGGGTCGTCACACGTGGGCTGGTGGCCGGACCCGATCCTGGACTTCATGGACGCGGCGGACATCGAGCCCGGGGACGCGCAGGCGTTCTGGGTGCGGGTGCGCGCGCCCAAGAACCAGCGGGCGGGGCTGTACCGGGGGAAGCTCGAGGTGCGGGCGGGGAACGCCCCCCTGTTTGCGTTCGACCTGGAGGTGCGCGTGTACGGGTTCGCGCTGCCGGACGTCTCGCCGCTGCCCATGGCGATCACCTTCGCGCCGCATGACTACCCGACCGCGGAGAGCACTGAGGCCCAGGCGAAGTGGCGTGAGAGCCCGGACTACCCCATCAATGCCTGGCAGGCGCACCGGGCGGAGTGGGCGGACTTCCTCGCCGACTACTACATCACCATCGACAGCCTTTACGAGTACGGTGGTTGGTCCCCGGCCTTCGACGACCTCAAGCGCCTCCACGACCAGGGGCGGCTGGGGGTCTTCAACCTGGGGTACTACGGAGTGCTGGGCGAAGGCGAGCAAGCCCTCAAGGAGTGGCAGGCCGCGACCCTCGACCGCCTGCGCCCGCGCTACGAGCGTGCGAAGGCGCTGGGCCTCCTCGAGCACGCGTACATCTACGGCTGCGATGAGCACCCCGAAGACCAGTTCCCCGCCGTCGAGCGCGCCGCCGCCGCTCTCAAGCAGGCGTTCCCCGAAGTGCCGGTGATGACGACGACATATGACCACAGCTTCGGTCTGGAGACGGTCATCAAGTCCGTGGACTACTGGTGCCCGCTGACGCCGCGCATGGACCTGGAGCGCGCGGCAGCCGCCCGGGCCCAGGGGGAGCAGGTGTGGTGGTACATCTGCTGCGGCCCGCACCACCCCCACGCGAACATGTTCGTCGAGTACCCCGCCATCGAGGGGCGCGTGCTGATGGGGGCGCAGACGGCCAGGTACCGGCCCGACGGGTTCCTG
>VGFB01000033.1 GCA_016869015.1 Armatimonadota bacterium | reverse complement strand
CTCGTCGCGCATCCCCTCGGCGGCTCGAATCCCGGCGCGCGCCTGCTCGACGCGGGCCGCGGCGGCCTCGGCCTCGGCCTGGGCGCGGTCGTGTCCGGCGGCGGCCTTGCCGCCCTCGGCCTCCATCGCGGCGACGCGCTTGCCTGCTGCGGCCGCGTCGGCGGCGGCCTGTCGGGTGCGGGCCTCGGCGGCACCGACGGCCTGCTTGCGCTCCGCGACCATCGACTGCGACTGCGCCAGCTTCGCGCGGGCCGCCTTGGCGGCCGCCTCCTCACGCTGGTACTCCTCCAACGACACGGCGCCCACATCCAGGAGCTGCTTCTCGCGCTTGATCTCCTCGTCCCAGTACGTCACGTCGGCCTGCGCGCCCTCGATGTCGGCCTGGGCGGTCGCCAGGGCCTCGTTGGCCATGCCGACCTCGGCCCGCATCGCCTCCTGAGCGGCCTGAGCGGCGGCGAGCTCTTCGCGGGAGGTCTCGACGTCGCGTTCCGCGCGGTCGACCTCCCGGGCCGCTTCCGTCACCATCGCCCGGGAGGCGTCCGCGTCGCGCTGCATCACCCGCAGCTCTTCCCGGGCCCTTGCGACCTCGGCCTCGGCCTGGCGGCGGGAGGCGGTCGCCATGTCGGCTTCGCGTTCGGAGGTCGCCCGCGCCCGGCGGGCGGATTCGTGCATCCAGGCGGCCTCGCGCTCACGGGCCGAGAGCTCGGTCTCATCGAGCTTCACCAGCAACTGCCCGGCCGCCACGCGGTCGCCGGGGTAGACAGGGAGCGAGACGATCTTCCCGACGACGCGTGGGTAGACGTCCTCGTCCGTGTACGCGACGACCGTGCCGGTATAGGAGACCGAAGGAGCGAACTCGGCGAGCCGCGCCTTCTCGGTCGCCACGGGGATCGTGCCCTTGGGGGCGCGCATCGCCGTCATGTCCATCGCCTGGGCCTCAATCACCGACATCTGCCCAGGCTTCTTGTAGCGCGCGACCACATAACTGCTGACGAAGTAGGCGCACAGCAGCAGCGCGGTCCCCGAGATCACGCCGGGGTGCAGCCACCGCGGCTTCGCCAGGCGGTGCGCGATCAGCGCCACGATCAAGAGCGCCACCGTGACCGCCGTGGCGACCACCTGCCAGTAAGACCACAGCTCCGGCGGCTGGGCGGCCCCCAGGCCTGCGGGAGCCGGGGCGGAGTGCTCCTGGGCGCCGAGCGCCGCCGTTAGCGTCAGGGCGCACGCCGCGCTCAGAAGCGGAGCGACGACCGGACCGAACTGGGTTGCGCGGCTGCGTGGTCTCATCTTGGTCCCTCTCTCTGCCCGGCCGGATGCTCCCCGATCACCCGGCCGGGCCAAGACCGACTGGCGGCTCAGTGACACGACCCGGAGCCGCCGATAGAGCACAGGTACAGCTTGCCGTTCAGCCTGTAGTACGTGCACTTGATCGACTGCCCCGTCTTCAGCTTCGCGATCCGGCCCATGAGCTTCTCGCGCTGGGAGCAGTCGGGATGCACCTGAAGTCGAAGGCGGGCGGCCTTCGCTCCGCTCTTCACGCTGATGGCATCATGGGGTTGGGCGATGCCGACGACCGTGCCGGACAGGTTGTGCATCTGGAGACCGGACCCGGGGCAGCCGGTCATGGGGCATCCTGATCCTGAGCCATCCCCGTGACAACCCGCGGCCCAGGCGAGAGGCGCCATCGTGGCGAGGACAAGTGCCGTTGCAGCTAGAACCGCAATGCGCATGGTGGTTCCTCCGGGTTGGCGACCGGGCCTCCAGCGAGGGGATCGCCAAGGATGATCCGTCGGTTCAGAACGCGTCAGGGGTGGGACAGGCGGAATCAGGCACAGAACGGCGGGGCACGGGCCGGCAAGGCGACCTGTGGGCGGGTTGCGCGCACGGACGTGTCGGTGAGGTTCAGAGCGAGGCTGGCCACGAGCGCCGGCAAGAGGACCGGAGGCGGCAGAACGGCGCTCGGGCCGTGCGGAGCCGTCGGGCGCGCCTCGACCGGTACCCGTCCGTCAGGCAGTGAAGGCGCAGTCTTGAGGCAGTCCGTGCAACCACGGTGCGCATCGGAGGAGGGCGCCGCGTGGCAAGGCGGGGTCTCGCGGGAGGGCTGTGGGGCGCAGCCGGGGCAGCACTCGCAGACCGGCGCGCAGGGATCCGCGGGCGCGATCGAAGGCGCCAGAAGCGCGAGGCTGAACAGGATGGCCAGGCTGCGTCGAACGTTCACGGCGCACCACCGCACCGCAGGTGTGGTGTCTTGTCCCTCTCAACGGCCCGCTTCTGCGCGCGGTTCCCGAGGCGGAGGATCACTCGTAGCGGATGTCGTCGAGGTACAGCGTCACCGGCGCGCCCTGGCCGGCGATCACCCACACGAAAGCGGTCTTGAGGCACGAGAGGTCCTTCCCGTCGAGAGGGATCGCCAACTGCTGCCAGTCCTGGGTCAGCCGCACGGCGCCGCTGCTTGCCGAGGCCGAGTCGGGAAAGGCCTTCTCGGGACCGAGAATCCCCAGCTTGAACTCGACGGTCTCGCCTCCCCGTTCGCCGCGAGCCCAGAGCATCAGTCGGCGCGCGCCGGTCAGGTCGAGGCCGCCGGGGCGGTCGCCCCAGTCACCCTCGGGGCTCTGCCACGCGACCCCGCCCCACCCCTCGCCGGCCTTGTACTCCACCTTGAGGCAAGTCGCGCCGGTGTGAGGCTGTGTCGCGCAGCGGTCGTCGAGGGCGATGGCATCGGTGCGGCCCATCCAGCCAGACGGGATGTAGGGGGGAGTCTCCAGGCCGTCGGCGTAGAGCAACAGCGGCAGCGCGGCGCGGGGTGGCGCGAAGGTCGGCGGCGGGCCGTCGACGTGGAGGGGGACGTTCGCCACGGCGGCGCCATGGCCGTCCCTCACGAAGGCGAAGAGCCGGTAGCCGCCCCCGGACTTCGGCATCTTCACCCGGGCCTCCGGGCCTTCGGCATCCACTACCGCCTCATCGAAGGCCGCTGTGGCCTGCTGCGGATCTCCGCCGACTCCCAGGTGGCCTGACTCGGCAAGCAGCGTCCAGCTCACGGTCAGCGCGTCGCCGTCCGGGTCCTCGGCGTCCAGCGTCGCGGTCACTGGCTGTCCCGGTTGGAGGCCGCTCGAGGCGTCGACCAGAAGCTCGTTGATGCGCGGGCAGGCATTGGCCGGTGCCTGGCCCGACCACAGCTCGGACATCGCATCCACGGCTCCGAGGCGCGCTCCGTCGGGGAGGAACATGCCGTACCAGGTGGGTGTGACCTCCTGCTTGTGCCCCCAGAGGAAGGCATAGGAGCCCAGGCACATTCCCGAGCTCCCCACAACGGCGGCCTCGTAACCCCGCCGGTACCAGGCTTCCTTCTCCGTGCTGGAGGGCTCCAGGGGTGCACCCCAGTCGGTGGCGCCGACCTCCCAGTGCCCGGGCGGTCCGAACTCCGTGATGACGTAGGGCTTCACGCCGCCGGCCTGACCGTACCGTTCGGCGAGGGAGGCCATTCCCGCGTAGCTGTTGATGCCGACGATGTCGATCTCCGGGCAGAGGCGGTGCAGGTTGCGGACCTTCTCACCGCCGATCTCGGCGATGACCGTCATGGTCGGGTGATCCGGGTCGAGCTCATGGACGAGAGCCGCGGCCCGGTTGAGGGCCAGCCAGACAGCGGCATCGTCCCCGTCGCCCTCGATCTCATTCCCGAGGCCCCACATCAGCACGGCGGGGTGCGCCCGATATCTCTCGACGTAAGCCCGGACCCGATCGAGTTGTTCGCCTACCGCCGAGGCGTCTCGGTAGTCGAACCCCTGGCGCGGCTGCCCAAGCCAGAGGCCGACGGTCACCGAGAGCCCGAGCTCGTGCGCCTGGTCGAGGAGGTTGTCGATCCCCTTCGCGTCCCAGGTGCGGATCGAATTGCCGCCGGCCGCAGCGAGGGTGTCCAGGTAGTCGGCACCGCCCGCGCCCCTGATGAGGTACTCCTCGCCACTGCGGAGAAGGCGCCACCCGGCATCGGTTCGCTCGAGCGTGACGGCGGGCGTTTGGGCGCCGCCCCGAGGGGCGGAGAGACACAGGGCGACGGCGAACAGGGCTCGGCGCCAGACCATGCGGAGGCTCTCCCTCACGACGAACGGTCGAGGCCAGGGTTCGCTGCGGAACCGCCGCAGCCCTCGCCCGTGTTCTCGACCGAGGAAGGGCGTTACGGGTCTACGGGAAGGTGAAGGGCCATGCAGAGGCGGTTCCGGAGTTCGTGCGGAGCCTGGGCTGAGCGGATCGGACGGGTGACGGCACTGATGTTGGCATGCGCCACCTGCGGGGCGGCGGAGGACATCGCGCCCGAGGCGCTGTGGGACGCGCTGTTCGCGGAGAAGCCGCCGCTGGTGGTCGATGTGCGGGAGCCCGAGGCGTTCGCGCAGTCGAGGCTCCCGCGCAGCCGCAACGTGTGCACGCCCGAGGAGATCGCCGCGCTGACCCTCGACGAGGGGCAGCCCCTGGTCCTGGTCGCCCAGACCGAGGAGGAGGCGCGGTCGATGGCAGCCAAGGCGCCGCTGCCCGGCCACGCTGTGCGCGTTCTGCGCGGGGGGCTGGCGAAGTGGCCGTTCGGGTTGGAGATCCATGCCGAGGAGCTGCGCCGCCGGCTGCAGGGCGAGAAGCCGCCGAAGCTGGTGGACGTGCGGACGAGTGCGGAGTACGAGGCCTGTCGAATCGAGGGCACGGTTCACCGGCCGCTGGACCAGATCGAGACATGGGGTCCGACGTTGAGCAAGGCGGAGGAGATAGTGCTCGGATGCCGAACGGGCCGTCGCAGCGGGCTGGCGCAGGACTGGTTGGCGCGGCACGGATTCCGGCGGGTCCACAACCTCCTGGGCGGCACGGCTGGCTGGCCGTACGAACGGGCCGGTGCTCAGTGTCCGCCGTGAAGGCCCGCCCGCCCGTGTTCCTCTTCGTACCGGCGGTGTGACATGAGCCCCGCGGAAGGCGACGCCCAGGCCGTAGCGGAAGCCGAGGTGAAGGTCGAACTCGCCTCGGAGGCCTTCGCGGCAATCCCCCCACGGCTCCGCGCGCTGGGCTTCGAAGCCACGGGGGAGCAGGAACTGATCGATCATTACCTGGCCTTCCGCGAGTCTCCGATCCGGGGATTCGAGTTCACGCGGGTGCGGGTCATTGACAGGCAGGCTTCGGTGCTCACCCAGAAACGCTGGGTGCGCGACGCCGCAGGCCACCCGGTGCGCCTGGAGGAGGAACGGACCCTCTCCCCCACCGAGCTCGAGGCGCTGCTTCCGCCGGAACGCCCCGTTCCCAGCCTCGCGAAGCGGCGCAGCAACTTCTGCGGCCGCATCGATGATCTCCCCGCCCTGGTCTCCCTGGACTGCCTCGAACTGGAGGGCCGCACGCGCTACTTCGTCGAGTGCGAGGTGCGCACGCGCCCCGAGCACTCTCGCGAGACGCGAGAGCGCCTGCTGGCGTGGATGCGAGCCAACCTCCCGGTCGGCGACGCAGCCGAGGCGCCGACGATGCTGGAGCTGCTTCTGCGGGCGACCGGCGACGCCGGGCCCGACCCCTCGGCTTGAGGAGGCGGATCATGGACACAGCTCTCTGCATCGCAGCTCTCGCGGCGCTGTGCCTGGTCTCGGCGCCGGCACACGCTCTCGAAGCGAGGGTGGAGGTCGTCGACGGCGTGCCCACGCTGCTGGTGAACGGCGAGCCGATGCCGCCCTTCATCGTTCTGCACACGGCCGGCGCCGGCGCGCAGCCAAAGGCCTGCCCGGTCAGGGCTGAATGGCAGCCGTTCAGCTTCACCTTCCGCGCCCCGCAGGACGATGACCTCGTCGGCCTGCAGATCCGCAACATCGCGCCCATCGGCGACTGGTTCGTCGATGACGCGCGGTTCTTCGAGGGTACGCTCCAACGCCCGCGATCGGAGGACCTCCTGCAAGGTGGGGACTTCGAGGGCGACGTGCTCCCCCCCGCGTGGAACTACTTCCTGAACAGCTCCACGGGCGCGGCCGCGGAGTACTCGCTGAGCAAGGATGAACCCCGGGCAGGCCGAAGCTGCCTGCGGGTCGCCATCAGCAGTCCCGGCACCATCGAGTATGAGGTTCACCTGTACCAGACGGTCGCGGTGCGCGCCGGACGGACCTACACGTTCTCCGTCTGGCTGCGCTCGCCCGAGGCGCGCAAGATCGAGATCCAGGCGGTGCATCAGGGCCCGCCGTGGACGGTCTACGGCGGCGAGAACGCGGCGTCGGACAAGCTGCTGGCGTTGGGGGCCGCGCGGGGTCTGCACATCGGGACCGTGCCGATCGACCTGCCGTGGCCCGGCGAGGACCGGCCGGCCGACTACGGCGCCGCCGAGGCGCAGGTCGAGCACATCCTCGCGATCGATCCCGACGCCCTCATCATCCCCCGCATCCAACTCGACGCCCCGGACTGGTGGAAGGCGGCGCATCCCGGCCACCGGCAAGTCTACGACGGAGGCGAGCGGCCGATGCCCTCCCCCGCCTCTCAGCCCTGGCGAACCGATGTCTCGCAGGCGCTACGGGCCTTCCTTCGACACCTGGAGAGCCGCTTCGGCGATCACATGCTGGGCTACCACATCGGCGCACAGAGCGCCGGCGAGTGGTTCTACGACCACACGTGGGAGCCCATCATGCCCGGCTTCGAGGAGCCCTTCCGCGAGGCGTTCGCACGCTGGGCCCAGGAGCGTTACGGCACGGAGCAGGCCTTGCGCGAGGCATGGGGCAAGCCGGAGCTCACCTTCGAGACCATCCGCGTGCCGACGGTCGAGGAGCGCACCTTCGGCGGGTTGGGCGCATTCCGCGATCCGGGCTCGCAGCGCTTCGAGATCGACTTCGCCGGGTACATGCAGGTCTGCTTGTGCGAGTTCCTGGAGGCGTGCGCCCGGCTGGTGAAGGAGGAGACGGGCGGACGCAAGCTCAGCGTGTTCTTCTACGGCTACCTCTACGATGTGTCGGGCTTCGCCTACGGGCCTGCGGTCAGCGGGCACCTGCGACTCCGGCGGGCCCTGGACTGCCCCGACCTGGACCTGGTCTGCTCGCCCATCTCCTACTTCGACCGGGGCGCGGGAGGCGTCGGCCCGTTCATGGCCCCGGTTGACTCCATCCAGGCCCACGGCAAGCTCTGGGTGAACGAGGACGACGCGCGCACCCATCTCGCGCCCGAGTCCGCCGGATACGGCCGGACGGCGGACATGCGCGAGACGCTCGGGGTCTACCGGCGCAACTTTGGGCGCCAGTTCGAGCGCCGCTGCGCGACCTGGTGGATGGACTTCGGGACCGGCTGGATGGCCGACGAGACGATCTTCGACGGCTTCGCGCGGGCCCGGGACATCTGGCAGGCGGCAGGCCCGCCTCTCCCCCATCGGCCCCAGGTCGCGGTCATCACCGACGAGGAGAGCGGGCTGTACCTCCGCAACTCCAACGAGGTAACGGCCCCCAGCGTCTCCTGGATGCGGCGGGAACTCAACACGATGGGCTGTCCCATCGGTCTGTATCTCATGGACGACGTGTGCGAGGGGAACGTGCCGGACTCCGTCCGTCTGTACGTCTTCCTGAACGCGTACCGGGTCACCGGCGAGCAGCGGCAGAGGCTGCTCCGGGAGGTGGCGCGCGACGGTAAGACAGTGCTATGGCTCTATGCGCCGGGGTACATCCGCGAGGACGCCTCGGCCGCGAACGTGAGCGATCTGCTCGGCTTCCGGGTCGATCAGCTCGCCCAACCCACGACCTCGCGCGTCACGCTGCTCGACAGTCCGCCGGCCCCGCTGGGCCGCCTCTCGGTCGGGCACACCTTCGGCGCCGACTTCTGCCCCACTCCCCTCTTCTCCGTCAGCCCGGGCCAGACGGACGTGGTCGCGCTCGGATGCTATGAGGGCACGCCCGAGATCGGGATGGCGATGAGGCGCTCCAACCCGTGGACCTCGGTGTTCTGCGGGGGCTTGCAGGTGAGCGCAGAGGTTCTCCGGGAGCTGGCGCGCGCCGCCGGAGCTCACATCTACTGCGAATCGAACGACGTGATCAGCGGCTGTCCGGGGTTCGTCGCCATCCACGCCACTGCGGCCGGGGAGAAGACGCTGACCTTCCCGCAGCCCGTTCGCCTGCGAGACCTCCTCACCGATGCGACCCTCCCGGCAGCCGAGCGTCACACGTTCCCCCTCGACACCGGAGACACGCGGCTGTTTGCGTGGGATCTGGAGTAGCCGGACCGGAGCTCACTCGTCCGGGAAGACCGCGAACTTGAGGCACACCGGCATGGAGACGTGCGTCACGTGCCCCGTAGGCGACAGCTTCCCCGTCTCGGGATCGAGGCGGAAGGTCACGAGGGTGTCGGAGTCCTGGTTGGCGGCGAGGAGGAACCTGCCGGTCGGATCGAAGGCGAAGTTGCGCGGGTTCCGGCCCTGGGTCGGTTCGTGCCCCACGTAAGCGAGCAGCCCCGTTGAGGCGTCGATCGCGTAGATCACCAGGCTGTCGTGGCCCCGATTGGACCCATAGAGGAATCGACCCGAGGGCGATACGTGTACGTCGGCGCAGGTGCTGTGCCCGTCGAAGTGCCCGGGCAGCGTCGGCGCCGTCTGTAGCGGCGTCAGGATGCCTTCCCCGGCGTCGTAGGCGAAGGCGGTCAGCGTGCTGTCCAGCTCGTTGATCACGTAGACGTAGCGGCCGGAGGGGTGGAAGGCGAGGTGTCGCGGGCCGGCGGCCGGATGCACCTGCGCCCAGGGCGGAGCGTGCGGCGTCAACGTGCCCCGACCGGCGTGGAAGGCGTAGACCATCACGCGGTCGAGCCCCAGGTCGGCGACCAGCGCGAACCGCTCGTGCGGGTCGAGGGTGATCGAATGGGCATGGGGCCCCTCCTGCCGATCCGTCCGAGGACCGGAGCCCGCGTGCTGAACGACGGCGGACGCCTCGAGGAGCTGCCCGTCCTGTCCCACGGGCAGAACGCAGGCGCTTCCGGTGGAGTAGTTGGCTACCAGCACACAGCGCCCGCCGCTGTCGACCGAGAGGTGACACGGGGCCGCACCATGTGAAGGCTGCTGGTTGACCGGCGTGAGCTCCCCGGTCTGCGCGTCGATGTGGTATGCGAAGACGGCGCCCTCCGGGCCTGTCTCCTGCACCGCGAACAGGCGACGGCGAGGAACATCCACGGCCAGGAAGGAGGGGTTCGCGACCCCGCCGGTGACGGCGGCGAGCGTCAGCGCGCCCGTATCCGGGTCCACCCGGTAGGAGTAGATCCCCTCACTGCCGCGCGCAGTATAGGTCCCGACGAAGAGCACGGAACACCTCCGGGGTCGTGTCCTGGCTCCGCGAGCTCGCGGCTAGTGCGCCGTCAGCCGTGGTTGTTTGGATTGGTGGACGGCCCGTTCCGCACGCCCATCCGTCGCCGTCGTAGGACGGAGCGCTGCTCCGTCACCGTCGTTGTCGAAGCGGGCGCTTCGAGCGACGACGACACATCCTCACAATCACGAGTGACGGCGCACTAGCTGATTGTGCCGCTGAGGTAGGCCTTGGTGCGGTCGTCGCGGGGGTCGTTGAGCAGCTGGTCGGCCGGGCCGTGTTCGACCAGCTCGCCCATGTAGAAGAACACGATGTAGTCGGCCAGGCGGCGGGCCTGTCGGAGGATGTGCGTGACCAGCACGATGCTGTAGTCCTGCTTGAGTTCGGTGAAGCGCTGCTCGATGCGCTGCGCGGAGACGGGGTCCAGCGACGCCGTCGGCTCGTCGCAGAGCAGCACCTCGGGCTCGACCGCCAGCCCGCGGGAGAGGCACAGCCGCTGCTGCTGACCCACGGAGAGGCGCGAGGCCGGGGTGTGTAGCCGGTCCTTGACTTCCTCCCAGATGCTCGACATCCTCAGGTACCGTTCCACGAGGGCGTCGAGCTGCTTGCGGTCGCGCAGGCCGTGCAGTCGCGGGCCATAGGCCACGTTGTCATAGATGGACATGGGCAGGGCTTGCGGCTTCTGGGACAGCAGCCCCATCTTCTTCCGCAGGGAGATCAGGTCGGCGTCGGGCGCCAGGATGTCCTCCCCGTCGATCAGCACCTGGCCCGTGACGCGCGCCCCGTTGGTCATGTCGATCAGCCGGTTCATGCAGCGCAGGAAAGTCGTCTTCCCGCAGCCCGAAGGCCCGACCACTGCCGTGATCTGCCGATCGGGGATGTCCATCGAGACATCCGACAGGATCGCCTGTCCGTCATACGCCACCGTCAGATTCCGCACCGAGATGTGGGGCATGGTACGACCTCACGTAGAGTTTCGGGTCTCGGGTCTCGGGTTTCGGGTCTCAACCCCAACTTCCCGGCCTTGAGACCTCACCGCACCGAGTACTTCGAGACCTTCGCCCCCATCATCCGCGAGACGACGCTGATGATGAGCACGATGACCAGCAGGATGAATGCGGAGGCGTGGGCGCGACCCTGGACCTCGGGGAAGGGGGTCCCGAGCTGGAAGAAGACCGCGAGCGGCAGCGACGCCACCGGGTCCAGCAGCGTGCGCGGCAGACTGTCGGTGTAGCCGGCCGTGAAGAGCACGGAGGCCGCATCGCCGATCCCCCGGCCGAAGGCGAGCAGCACGGCGGTCAGGATGCCCGGCAGCGCCTGGCGCAGCACGATCTTGCGCATCGTCTCCCAGCGGGTGCCCCCCATGGCGTAGGAGGCCTCCTTGAGGTCCTGAGAGACCATGCGCACGGCCTCCTCCATCGCGCGCGCCATGATGGGCAGCTCAACCAGGGTGAGGGCGATCATGCCGCCCAGCAGCGAGGCCCGCATGCCCAGGTAGAGCAGCACCGTGAACCCGAAGGCGCCGTAGACGATGGACGGGATGCCCCAGAGCAGGTCCAGGGAGGTCCGCACGAAGGACGCCAGCCTCGACTGTCCCGCGTAGTCCTGCTGTAGGTAGAGGCAGACCGGGAACGCGAAGATCGAGGCCAGAGCCGTCGCCCCGACGGCCAGCGCGAGCGACCCGAGGATGGCGTTGAGCACCCCGCCCGACTTGCCGAGGTAGTAGCCGCCCTGGGGCGCCTGCGTGATCATCTCCCAGCTCAGCGAACCCACGCCCTTCGCCGTGATGATCGCCATGATCAGCAGCAGGCCGACGACGACGAGGGCCACTGCCAGGACCATCAGCGCGCGGAAGAACCCCTCCTCCACGGCGCGTCGTCTCACTGCGCGGCTCTCCTCCGGGCGACGACCAGCACGCCCTGAGCGAGCAGGTTGAAGGCCAGCACGGTGACCATCAGGATCAGCGCCGCCAGCAGCAACGCCGAGTCGTAGAGCGGGATCGACATCATCTCACCGTAGTTATTCGCGATCAGCGCCGGCAGCGGGTAGGCCGGGTCGAACAGCGACTTGGGGCTCATCGCCACATTCCCCACCACCATCAGCACCGCCATCGTCTCGCCGAAGGCCCGGGAGAACCCCAGCACCACCGAGGCCACCAGCCCCGGCGCCGCGAAGCGCACCGACACGTGCTTCACAGTCTCCCAGCGCGTCGCCCCGACCGCCAACGACGCCTCCCGCATGGCGACCGGCACCCCGCGGAGCACCTCGTCGGCGATGGAGATGATGACCGGGGCGACCATCATGGCCAGCACGATCGCCCCGGTCAGCAGGCAGTAGCCGGTCGAGTAGCCCTGCTGCGGGGTCGCGCCGGGGAGGCAGGCGAGATGCCGCGCGGCCCACGGCGCGAGGTGATCGCTCACCAGCGGGACCAACAGCAGCACGCCGAAGAGGCCATGGACGACGGACGGGATGCCTGCCAGCACATCCAGCAGCGGCCGCACGATCGCTCGCGTCGCGTCGCGCGCATACTCGGCGAGGTAGATCGCCGCCAGCAGGCACACGGGGACCGCCAGGGCCATCGCCAGCACCGTCACCCACACGGTCCCCACGATGAAGGGCCGGAACCCGAACTTGCCCTCCAGGGGGCGCCATTCCGACCCGCCCAGCAGCGCGCCCAGCGAGTGCCCCTCCACGATCGGCAGCGACCGGTGCACCAGCGCCGCCGCCACCACCGCCGTCAGCAGCATCACCGTCACGCTGATCGCGACAATCCAGCCCGTCGTGAGTCGTTCCGTCAGGATCCGCAAACGCATCGTCGTTCCGTCTTCCAAACCGTCGCCGTTATCCGCCTCTCCGCAACTCCGGCCTCAGCCCAGCTTCTTCAGCGCCTCCGCGTCCTTCTCTTCGGTCAGAGGCACGAAGCCGTTCGGGAGACACTCGGACTGGCCTGCGGTCAGCACCCATTTCACGAACTCGGCGGTCACGCCGGTGGGTACGCCCTTGCACAGGAAGTTCAGCTCTCGCGCCGGCGGGGAGGGGTAGCGACCGTCCTGGATGGCCTTGGTGACTTCGTCCCGCGTCCCGTAGAAGCTCTCGTCGGGGTCCAGTTTCCCGTTCCCGTCCTTGTCGATCGGGACGATCCGCAACCCCGCGAGCGGTTGGCCGGTCTTGGTGTCAAACGCGTAGTTGAGGTTGTTGAAGCCGATCGCCAGGGGGTCCTTGAGCACCGCCTCTGCCAGCCCGGGGTCGCCGTAGACGCCGGTCCCCTGGAGCGCTTCCTGCTTCTTCTCCTTGTCCATGAACTTCGCCCACGTCTCCGCCGCGCCGCAGGCATCCGAGCGCGTGAACAGGTGGATCGCGTCGCCCCCGCTCGTCCCTGCCGCCTCACCCCACTTCGTCACCTTCTGGGTCAGCCAGATCCCGGCGAAGGTCTCCTTCTTCACCCCGTTCTTCAGCAGCGCATCGATCTCCGGGTTCTTCTCGTTCACGGTGGGGAACACGGCATCGATGCACACCGGCACGAACCACCCGCCCTTGTCGATCTCGTCCTGATGGATCGCCCGCGACACCATCCCGATGTCCACGAGTCCGCCCAGCGCGTCCGCCGCGCCCTTGCCGGCCCCGCCTGCCGAGATATCCAGCTTCACGCCGGGGTTCGCCTGCTGATACAGCTCCCCCCATGTCACCACCATCGGGTACAGCGCCCATGCGCCCGAGACGCGAATCGTCCCGCTCAGGTCCGATGCCGGCGCCTTCGACGGCTCCGGGTTGGCCGCCACGGCCGGGGCCTGCACCTCCGTCTCTTTCGGGGCACATCCCAGGCAGCCGACGAGTACAACGATA
>VGFB01000032.1 GCA_016869015.1 Armatimonadota bacterium | reverse complement strand
CCTCCTACCGCGAGGCCAGCTTCAGCGCCGGGGCCACGGCCTGGCAGACGGTGACGCGGGTGGTGCTCCCGGCCGCCCTGCCGGGCATCATTACGGGGATCGTGCTCGCGATCGGGCGCAGCGTCGGGGAGACGGCGGCGGTGGTGTTCACGGCCGGCACGGCCCTGCGGCTCCCCACGTCGCTCTTCACATCGACCCGCACGATGGCGGTGCACTTCTACATCCTCGCTCGCGAGGGGCTCTCGATGCCGCACGCCTACGGCACGGCTGCGGTGCTGGTGATCCTGATTCTGCTGATCAACACGCTGGCCAACATGCTGATGGTGCGCTTCCGCGCCCGAACGCAGTAGCCCGGTCCGAGGAACCGATGCCCGATTCCGTTGCCGACGCGCTGCCGCCGCCTCGCCTGTTGACGGAGAGGCTGTCGGTCTTCTACAGCGAAGCCCAGGCCCTCAAGACGGTGGACCTGCCGGTCTACCCGAACGAGATCCTCGGCATCACCGGCCCCAGCGGCAGCGGCAAGACCACCTTCCTGCGGATGCTCAACCGCCTGAACGACCGCGTGCGCAGCTGTCGCCACGAAGGCCGCGTGCTGCTGGATGGTCGCGACGTCTACGACCCCGCGGCCGATGTCATCACCCTGCGCCGGCGCGTCGGGATGGTCTTCGCCCTGCCGACGCCATTGCCCAAGACGGTCTTCGAGAACACCGTGTATGCCGCCCGGATTGCCGGTGTCCGCGATCGGAAGGTGCTGACCGAGCGCGCCGAGCAGGCCCTCCGCGGCGCCATTCTCTGGGACGAGGTCAAGGACCGCCTGGACGACTCCGCCCTGGCCCTCTCCGGCGGACAGCAACAGCGACTCTGTATCGCCCGGACGCTGGCCCAACAGCCCGAGGTCATCATGCTGGATGAGCCCTGCTCCGGGCTGGACCCGATCTCGACGCTCAAGATCGAGCAGGCGCTGCAGAACCTGAAAGAGCGCTACACCATCATCCTCGTCAGCCACAACGTCCAACAGGCGGCCCGTGCCACCGACCGCACGGCGTTCCTGCTGATGGGCGAGCTGGTCGAGTGGCGCCCGACGGGCGACATGTTCACCAACCCTCACGACTCGCGCACGGCCGACTTCCTCGAAGGGAGGTTCGGCTGATGAGCGCGACGCCCGCCCCGAAACTCCGCGCGCGGAGCCTGAACCTCTACTATCGCGCGTTCCGCGCGCTGATCGATGTGAACCTTGACATCCGCCCGCAGGCCATCACCGCCATCATCGGGCCGTCAGGCTGCGGGAAGTCTACGCTGCTGCGCACCTTCAACCGCATGAACGACCTCGTGGCCGGCGCCCGCGTCGAGGGGGATGTTCTCCTGGACGGCGAGGACATCTACCGATCGGGAATGAGCCTCGTGCGGCTGCGGCAGCGGGTCGGCATGGTCTTCCAGCGTCCCAACCCCTTCCCCCTCTCGGTGCGCGACAACGTGCTGTTCGGGCCGCGTGCCCATGGGGTCGCCAGTCCGGGCCGCCTGGGCGAGCTGCTGGAGAGCAGCCTCCGCGGCGCCGGGCTCTGGGACGAGGTCGCCGACCGGCTGGACTCCCCCGCCCTCGAGTTGTCGCTGGGGGCTCAGCAGCAGCTCTGCATCGCCCGGCTCCTGGCCGTGGAGCCCGAGGTGATCCTCCTCGATGAGCCGTGCTCGGCCCTCGACCCCTACTCCACGCTGCACATCGAGGATCTGATGCGCCGGCTCAGCCAGACCTACACCATCCTCATCGTCACCCACAACATGCAGCAGGCCGCCCGCGCCTCGGACCGCGCCGTCTTCATGCTCCTGGGCGAGCTGATCGAGGAAGGCCCCACCGAGCAGGTGTTCACCACCCCCACCGACGAGCGCACCGAGCAGTACATCACCGGCCGGTTCGGCTGAGGGAGCCCGCCCATGGCGCGGCATCTGGACCGAGAGATCCAGCAGCTCAAGCAGCTCCTCCTGGCGCTGAGCGCGGTGGTCGAGGAGAACCTGCAGCGCTCCGTGAAGGCGCTGGTGGACCGCGATGAGACGCTGGCGCGCGAGGCCATGCGTGTCGATGAGGAACAGGTGGACCACGCGGAAGTCGAGGTCGAGGAGGAGTGCCTCAAGGTCCTGGCGCTTCATCAGCCGGTCGCCTCGGACCTGCGGCTGATCATCGCCGTTCTGAAGATCAACAGCGACCTGGAGCGGATCGGCGACATGGCGGTCAACATCGCCGAGCGGGCCGTCTACCTGCATCAGGCCTGCGCCGTGGAGCTGCCGATCGACATCCGGGCGATGTGCGCGAAGGCGCAGCTGATGCTGAAGCAGAGCCTCGATGCGCTCGTGAACCTGGATGCCGCGCTGGCGCTTCGCGTCTGTGCCGGGGACGATGAGGTGGACGAACTCAACCGGGCCAACTACGAGGCGATCCAAGCCCGCATCCGCCAGGCCCCCGACGAGACCGAGTGCCTGATGCACTACCTCGCGGTGTCGCGGCACCTCGAGCGCATCGCCGATCACGCGACGAACATCGCCGAGGACGTCATCTACATGGTCGAAGGCGAGATCGTCCGGCACCACGCGGCCGACTACCGCAGCCAGTTCTAGGGCGCCAGGGTCTTCTCGCCGGCCCGTTGGAGCAGCACGCGCTGCGTCATCTGCACCGCGGCCCCCTTCGCGTCCCTCACGGTGTAGGTCACCACATACTGCGCCGCGGGAACGGGGTCGCCCGCCAGATCGCGTCCGTCCCAGATGAACGTGTTCTCGCCGGGGCCCGGCGCAGACCAGGTGCGCACGGCCTTCCCCGAAGAGCTGCGGATGTCGACGACCCGCACCGCGACCTCGTGACCCGGCCACTCCGCCAGCGCCCGGAAGGCGATCGTGTCGCCCACCCCGTCCCCGTCCGGCGTGAAGGCGACTTCGCGCGGCGAGGATGGTGCGGCGCTCGTGTCGACGACGACCAGCCGACACGCAACACGCTCGTCCCGCGTGTTCTTCCCGGTGACGAACACCACCGGATACGTCCCGTCATCGGCGAACTGCTTCACGACCTCGATGCGCCCGTCCCGGTTGGCGACCACCTCGCCATCCACCTCGGCGGAGGGTTCCTCCGTGCCCCACGACACGTGCGTCTCGCGCTGGTTGGTCAAATCGATGGGGAGCTCCGCGGCGTCCGCCGGCTCGGAGGTCAGCCGCATCCGCAGGCCGGACTCGGCCTGCGCTGGTGGGGGCGGCGCGTCGGGCGTCTCCGGCTTCGGGACGGGCACCAGCGCGCCGGCGCCGTTGGAGCCGTCGGGAGCGCCCTCGGGCTTCGCCACCCAGCCCGGAGGGGGAGCCCAGGCGCGCTTCACAGGCGTCAGGTTCGGCAGGGGGGCCGGCTTCGCCCCGCCACTCCCGTTCACGGGCAGCGCCTGCGCGACCCGCACCCCTCCGCTGACATCGTGCGTCACGACGCCGTCGACCGGCGTCTTGTCCCCGAACGCGTAGACCGACCCGTCCCGCGAACCGCATACGAGCCGTCCGTGGGCCGCGGCGGGAGACGCGTTGATGGCGTCGCCCGTCGCGAAGTCCCACCGGATCTCGCCCTTGGCCTTGTCCAGCGCGTAGAGGTGCCCGTCCGTCGAGCCAACGTAGATCGCCGGCCCGTCCGCGCTGATCGGTGTCGAGTAGATGCGGCCCGGGATCTCAGCCGACCATTCAGTCTCCCCGGTGAGGGCATTCAGCCCCACCAGCTTCCCGCTGCGCAGGGGGATGATGACTCGCTTCCCGTCAAGGCTCGGGGAGCCGCCCGGGCCGCCAAGGAGGTGCTGCGACCAGGCCTCCCGGCCATCCCGCGCCGACAGCGCCAGCGTCTTGCCCTCCTCGTTCACGACGAACACCTTCTGCGCCCACACGAGGGGGGTGCTCCGAATCGGGGCCCCGGTGTCGACCTGCCAGAGGACCGAGCCGTCCCGCTCGGCGACCGCGTAGAGGCGGCCGTCCTCGCTCGCGCAGAAGATCACATCGCGCTCGGTACGGGCTTTGCCATCCTGGTCGACGATGGTGACCGGCTCCTCGCTCTTCACCGGCGAGGCGGAGATCGGTCCGTCGGCCCGGAGCGTCCATGCCGTCGCGCCCGACACCACCTTGATGGCGACCAGCGAGCCGTCTCCGGAGCCGAAGACGGCATTCCCCGACAGCGTGACGAGGGGCGAGCCGGTGATCGGGCCGCCGGTGGGGACGCGCCAGAGCTGCAGCCCCACGCGCTCCGCGGTGAGGCGCTTATCGCCCTCGGCCAGCAGGCAGTACAGCGTCCCACTGTCGTCGCCCACGAAGATGCGACCGCTCGCCGCCGCCGGGGAGGACGATACGGGCGCGCCCAGCCGGTAGCGCCAACGCAGCTCGCCCGTATCGAGACTCAACGCGTACAGGTACCCATCGTCCGAGCCCACGTACACGGTGTTGTCGGCAATCGCGGCCGAGGAACGAACGGCGCCGCCCGTCTTCGAGACCCATGTCTGGGCCAGCTGCGAGGTGAGCCCGGCGGCGGTCGACCCGTGACCCTGAGCCCCCTGCCCGAACCTCCGCCACTCTCCGTCGCGCGGGAAGAAATACTCCGGCTCAGTACCGAGGTGGACGGCGTCCCCGCGCAGGGACAGCGAGACCGCCGTCGCCGCCCCCAGGTCGGTCACCCGATCCCTCCCTCGCAGGCGCTCGCCAGCCGACTCCTTCCGCAGCGGGAAGCCCCACGCGAAGGGCAGTGAGACGAAGCCGCCCACTTCCACGTCGCCGCCGATCAGCCCCAGCCGCACTCCCTTCCCGACCCGCCGGCCGGGCTGGAACGCGGTGACACGCACGCCCATCTCATCGTCGAACAGGCCGCCGGCCAGGCGCAGGGTCGTCTCCCGGTCGAGGAACCAGTCGTAGTTCCCGACCCCCGTCCAGCGCGGCTTGTCCGCAAACTGCAGCGAGAACGTCGCCATGGCGCTCGCGCGGGGCGAGAAGGGGATGACCAGCGTGCTATCGACGCTGTTGAAGAAGCGGTCGTGGTCGGTGCGGCGATCCATGATCGCCAGACCGGGGGTGAAGAACACGAAGGGGTCTTCGGTCGTGCTGCCGACGTCCTGCGCCGGTGCCACGACGCCGAGACAGACGGCCGCAAACAGCACGCAGACGATGCTGTAGCGAGGGGTGCCCACGGCCTCACCCGCTTTCCTGTGATCCGCGTTGCGTACTGCCCATGTTATAGCTTGTCTAGCTTTGGTTGTCCAGAACTACCTTTTCCGACTCACGGCGCCGCCAGGACCGGACTCTCGACCTGCGAGACCTGGTGGTACTGCCTGCCCCGGAGGTCCAGGAGGAGCCTGCGGCGAACTCGCGAGTCTGTGTGGCCGGGTGAGCGACCTGCCGAAGGGAGTCACTGCCGTGCTTCAGCGCACCAGTTGCACGCTCAGCGACGGAACGAGTGTCCCAATCCTCACAGTCCAGACGCTCATCATCGGGAGTGGGGCCGCCGCCCTCAACTGCGCCGAGCACCTGTGGGAGCTGGGTGTCCGCGACCTCGCCATCGCCACGGACAACCTCGGCGGCGGCACGTCCAACAACTCCGGCTCCGACAAGCAGACGTACTACAAGATCGGCATCTTCGGCGATACGCCCGACAGTCCGCTGGACTTCGCCAGGGCGTTGACGGGCGGAGGGATGTGCCACGGCGACCTCGCTTACTGCGAGGCTCTCGGCTCGGCGCCCGAGTTCTTCCACCTCTGCCGGAACGGCGTCCCCTTCCCGCTCAACCGGTACGGGGCCTATGTCGGGTACAAGACCGACCACGACCCCCGTCAGCGGGCGACGTCGGCCGGGCCGAAGACCTCGATGTTCATGTTCGGCCGATCGCTCGTGAACGTCCGCCGCCAGGGGACACCGATCTTCGACGGGCACGAGGCGATTGCGCTCCTGACCGCGGGCGCGGGCGACGAGAAGCGCGTCATCGGCGCGCTGGCCATCGACCACGCCCGCGTTGGGGCCGCAGGCTTCGGCTTCGTCTTGTTCAACGCGGAGAACGTGGTGATGGCGACAGGAGGGCCGGGGGAGCTCTACGCGGAGAGCGTCTACCCGCACGGGCAGATCGGTAACCACGGGCTCGCGCTGGAGATCGGCGCGAGGGCGAACAACCTCTCCGAATCGCAGTACGGCCTCGCCTCGATCGGCTATCGCTGGAACCTCTCGGGGACGTATCAGCAGGTCGTGCCCTGCTACTTCAGCGAGGACGAGGCCGGTAACACGCGGCACTTCCTGAACGCGTACCACGACACCATGCGCCGCGAGGCGACCAACATCTTCCTGAAGGGCTACCAGTGGCCGTTCCACGCCGCGCGGCTGCAGGGCTACGGGTCGTCTCTCGTTGACATCGCGGTCCACAACGAGCGGCAGGCGGGGCGGCGCGTCTACATGGACTTCCTGCGGAATCCCGTTCCGGGCGAGGGGCTCGAGGCCTTTGCTGTGGACAACATGGAGGACGAGGCCGTCACGTACCTGCAGCGGTCCGGGGCCCTCCAGCCGACCCCCTACGAGCGCCTCGCCCACATGAACCAGCCCAGCATCGACCTGTACTCCGAGCACGGGGTGGATCTGCGGGAGCCGCTGGAGATCGCCGTGTGCGCGCAGCACAACAACGGGGGCCTGGTCGGCAACCTGTGGTGGGAATCGAACATCCGGCACCTCTTCCCCATCGGCGAGCTGAACGGGAGCCACGGGGTGCGGCCCGGCGGCAGCGCGCTGAACTCCGGTCAGGTCGGCGGCCTCCGGGCTGCGACCTACATCGCGAACGTTTACACCGGCCGCCCGCTGGAGCCGCGCCAGTTCCTCACGGTCGCCGCGCCGCAGGTCGAGCGGGAGCTGGCCAAGATGAAGGGGATGCTGAACCGCGAGATCGGCGTCGACTCCGCGGCGCTCCGCAAGGACATCCAGGCGCGCATGAGCCGACACGCAGCGTTCGTGCGGAGCGTCCCGGGCATCGCGCAGGCCGTCGAGGAGGCGCGTCGGCAGTGGTCGGAGGTGAGGGCCCGGGGGCTCCGCGTGAACGGGCCCGACGACCTCGCCGACGGCATCCGGAACGAGCACCTCTGCCTGACGCAGCTCTGCTTCCTGGAGACGATCCGGACCCTCATCGAGCGCGGCGGCGGCAGTCGCGGCGCGTACGTCATCCTCGACGACGAGGGCGACCGCTGGGTCGAGACCAGGCGCGGTCGGGAGCTCCGGCACCGCAGCGAGAACGAGGCCCTGCGCCAGGAGATCCTCGAGACCCGCGTCGACGAGACCGGGAGTGTCTGCGTTGAGCCCGTGCCAGTACGTCCCCTGCCCGACGACGACTCCTGGTACGAGACGACGTGGAAGGACTGGCAGGAGAAGAGGATCTACGAATAGCGTCCTACGAGACGAGAGGGGAAGATCCGAAGACTTGAGGAGAAGCGGAAGATGTCTGCGGGAAGCGCTGCGGGAACATGCCCTCTTCCACCGTTCTTCCCCTCTTCGAATCTCCCCCTTTCGTTAACCAGGGAGGCGACCGATGAGCAAGCCGAAGGTGCTGTACGTTCCGACGGAGGGTCATACGCAGCGCGTCTTCCGCGAGGCGACGTTCGCGCGGATGTGCGAGGAGTTCGAGGTCACGGTCAATGACACCGGTGCGGAGCTGGACACGGACGAAGTCGCGCGCTGGGTGGCCGGTTGCGACGGCCTGGTGACCGGCTGGGGCTCACGGGCCTTGGCCGAGGAGGTCTTCGTCAATGCGCCCGACCTGAAGATCATCGCGCACTCGGCCGGGTCGGTGAGGTTCCTCGTCACCCGCGAGATGATCGACCGGTATCTCCTTCCCCGGGGGGTTGTGCTCTTCAGCGCCAACGTCGCCATCGCGCGGAACGTGGCGGAGTCGGCGATCGGGATGCTGATCATGGCCTCCCGCCGCTGGATCGACCACAACGCGCACTACCACCAGACGGGCCGGTGGCGCTCGCCCGACATCCCGGTCAACGGCCAGTACCTGCGCGGCTGCAAGCTCGGCCTGATCTCCGCCAGCGCGGTCGCGCGGGAGGTCATCCGCCTGCTGCAGGGGTGGGACATCGAGTTCCTCGTCTACGACCCCTACCTCTCCGACGAGGCCGCCGCCAGACTCGGCGTGCGGAAGGTCGAGCTGAACCAGCTCTTCGAGGAGGCCGACCACGTCTCGGTGCACGCGCCCAAGCTGCCGGAGACCGACAACCTCATCGGTCGCGAGCAGCTCCGCCGGCTAAGGGACGGCGCGGCCTTCGTGAACACCGCTCGCGGTTCCGTCATCGATGAGCAGGCTCTCATCGAGGAGGCGCAGACGGGTCGCATTCAGGTGGCGCTGGACGTGACCGAGCCCGAGCCGCCGGCGCCCGATCATCCCTTCCAGCACCTGCCGAACGTCATCATCTCGCCGCACACGGCCGGGGCCGGCCACTTCGGGTACCTCCAGATCGGCGAAACCACGCTGCAGGCGTTGCGCGATGCCTTTGCCGGTCGCCCCGTCACCGGCGCGGCGCCGCTGGACCGCTGGGAGCAGCTGGCGTGAACGGCAGCGAAAGAGGGAAGAACGGAAGCTCTGAAGAACGGCGAAGAGAGGCAAGGCGAAGATGACGGCACGACCGCCTTCCACTGCCCAGCGACTGTCTCCCTTCCGTTAGAAAGCGAGCGAGCACCATCGTAGTCAGTCTGCTCCCTATCCTGACGCTGCCGTCGTCCTCGACCTGGGCGCAATCGCCGCCTGCGGAGAGGATCTCGGTCGAGATCCCCATCTTCGAGGGCGGCGAGGGGATGGACTTCTTCTTCCAGGCCGCCCGCGCGTACGAGCAGGAGAACCCCAAGGTCGCCGTCGATCTGTACGGGGACCCGCGCATCGCAGACAAGGTGCGGGTGCGGGTTCTGGAGGGCTCCTTCCCGGACATCACCAACGCCGGCCTGAACTACTGGGCGCTTATCAGGACCGGCGACGTCATGCCGCTGGACGAGGTCCTCGAGCAGCCGAACTGGGAGGGCGACTCGACCTGGCGCGACTCCTTCATGCCCGGCGCGCTGGACCGCTACGCCTGGGAGGGCCACACCTACGGCATCCCCTTCCTGTACTCGATCTATGCTGTCTGGTACAACAAGGGGATGTTCGAGGAGCAGGGGTGGGAACCACCGGAGACGTGGGACGAGTTCCTCGCGCTGTGCAAGAAGATGAAGGACGCCCAGATCCCCAGCGGCTACTACAACCTGGAGTACTTCAGCAAGAGCGGGACGCCGCGCCCCAAGACGCTGGTCGAGTACAACGGGCTGAGCGACACATACAAGGACCTGCCCGCCGACGCCGCGACGCAGGTCTACCCGCTCTCCTTCCAGGGGCAATACCACGGCTACGCGCAGGGGCTGATCGACTCGGCGTTCTACTACCAGGCGGGGCTCGATCGCTACCTCGCACAGAAGAACCTGGAGCCGGGGAGCTTCGAGAACCCCGAGTTCATCAAGAGCCTCTCGCTCGTCCAGGAGTTGGCGACGCAGTACTTCGAGCCCGGTTGCATGGGCCACAGCCACACGATGTCGCAGCAGCGGTTCTTCAACGGGAAGACGGCCATGATCCCCTGCGGCTCGTGGCTGAAGAGCGAGATGCTGGGCAAGATCCCCGACGGCTTCCGGCTCGGGGCGTTCAACCTCCCCCACCTCCCCGGCAAGGGTGATCCGACCGCCGTCTACACCTCAACGAGCTACTACTTCGCGTTCAACAAGGCCGAGCACTCGCAGGAGGGCCTGGACTTCCTGCGGTTCATGACCTCGCGCGCGCAGGCCGGCAAGTTCTGCAAGATGCGCGACATCATCGCCGCGGTGAAGGGCTCGGCCGAGGGCAACGTCACCGACGACATGCTGGATGTGCTGGAGATCGCGAACCGGGCGCGGACGAGCTACGGCGCCGCCCCCGGGGAGGGCTACCCCGAGTTCGATCAGTACTGGAGCGACGCGCGGTTCGGGATCCTCACCGGCGAGATCACCCCCGATCAGGCCGCGAAGGACCTCGAGGACGGCGCGAAGCAGGTCCTCGCGCGGGCCGCCGACCCGGACCAGATCACCATGCGCCACCGCTGGGAGCCGGGGGTGCTGCTGGGGCTGCTGGGGCTGGCGGTCGTGTTCACGCTCGTTACGACCGTCCGCCGCTGGTTGGCCGCGCGCCGGGAGACACGCGGGAGCATCGAGGCGAAACGGCTGGGGCTGAGCTGGCTGAGCGTCGCCATCTTCGTCGGCCCCGCCCTCGTGTTGTACAGCGTGTTCGTGGTGATCCCCAGCGCGCGCTCCTTCTGGTGGAGCACGCAACGGTGGGACGGGCTGACGGACATGACCTACGTCGGCCTGCAGCACTTCAAGCGGCTGCTCTTCGAGAGCGACCCCTTCTGGATCGCGCTCAAGAACAATCTGTTCATCATGCTCGTCATCCCGCTGTTCGTGATCCCGCTGTCCCTGTTCCTGGCGACGTGCATCAGCCGTGGGCTGAAGGGCTCGACGCTCTTCCGCATTGTCTTCTTCTTCCCCAACATCCTCGGGGCCGTCGCCGCGACGCTGCTGTGGATGCACCTGTACGAACCCAACGGCGGGCCGGTGAACCGGGTGCTGATCTTCCTGACCAACGGCCTGCACCTCGCGCCGCTGCTGAAGCTCGCCGGGATCGAGAGCTTCGAGGGCTTCGCGTGGCTCAGCCAGGAGCACCTGTACTGGGCGCTGGTCCCGATGTCGATCTGGGGCGCCTGCGGGTTCAACATGCTGCTGTACCTCGCCGCGATGGAGAGCATCCCGCACGATCTCTACGAGGCCGCCGAGATCGACGGCGCCTCCGCGTGGCGGCAGTTCTGGACCATCACGCTCCCGCTCATCTGGGACGTGCTGTCGATCTCCATCGTCTTCTCGATCATCGGCGGGATGAAGGCCTTCGAGGGGATCTGGCTGCTCACCAACCAGCGCCCCACCACCGAGACCCACGTCATCGGCACCCGCATGGTCCAGGCCATGTTCAACGAGTTCAACGTGGGCGAAGCCACGGCGATTGCGGTGCTCCTCTTCCTGATGGTCTTCTTCGGGACGGCCGCGACCATGCGGCTGATGCGGAGGGAGACGGTGGAGTACTGACACGGCGAGGCAACGGAACGAAAACTGGAAGAATGGAAGCTCGTAAGAACGGCGAAGAACGGCAAGCGAAGGTGGAGGCAACGGCAGACGCCACCGGCAAGACGGCAAGGCTGTCGCCGGAACTGGAGCGAATCGGCGCGGAGGTTGTGGATGCGGCCTACACCGTCCACAGCACGCTCGGGCCGGGGCTGCTGGAGTCCGTGTACGAAACCTGCCTGGCACATGAGCTGACGCAGCGGGGGCTCGCCGTTCGGACCCAAGTCGCGATGCCGGTGGTGTATAAGGGCATCCGCATCGAGGCCGGCTACCGGCTGGACATGCTGGTCGAGGAAGTGGTGGTGGTGGAAGTGAAGGCGGTGGAGATGCTTGCGACGGTTCACATCGCGCAACTGCGGACGTACCTGAAGCTCGCCGGACTGCAGCTTGGTTTGGCGATCAACTTCAACGTGGCCAGGATCAAGGACGGCATCCGCCGCGTCGCGATCCAGTCCGCGTAGCCGCTCTCTTCCGCCTGATCGTGTCGTTGGCGTGAGGTCGGCCGGGCCGTTGCTGTTACCTTGAGCCTTGCCGTTCTTCGCCGTTCTTACAGGCTTCCATTCTTCCCGTTTTCGTTCCGTAGGCGGTGGCTCATGCGCAGGCGTTTCTCCATCTGGGACCCGTTGATCTACCTGGTGCTGCTGGGGTACCTGATCGTGGTGGTGTACCCGATGCTGTGGCTGCTGTACACGTCGCTGAAGACGGACAAGGACATCTTCCTGGACCCGTTCGAGCTGCCGCGGCTGAACGACCTGCAGTGGGTCAACTTCGCGAATGCCTGGACGAAGGGCAACTTCGGGGACTACTTCTTCAACAGCGTCCTGATGACGGTGGCGACGGTGGCGCTGGTGGTGCTGTTCTCGTCGATGGCCGCCTACGCGCTGAGCCGCTTTCAGTTTCGGGGCGCGCGGCCGCTGTTCTTCTACTTCCTGGCGGGGCTGATGATCCCGCTGCAGTTGGGGATCGTGCCGCTGTTCTTCCAGATGAAGGACCTGGAGCTGCTGAACTCGCGGTGGGGTCTGCTGACGGTCTACGTGGCGTTCGGAATGCCCTTCTCGATCTTCATTCTCACGGGGTTCTTCAAGTCGCTGCCCTCGGCGCTGTACGAGTCGGCGCTCATCGACGGGGCGAGCGAATTCCGCGCGTTCTGGTCGATCATGCTGCCGCTGGCGCGACCGGGGCTGATCACCGTCGCGATCTTCTCGTTCCTGGGCACGTGGAACGAGTTCTTCATGGCCTTCATGTTCCTCTCCGGCAAGGGCTCGGAGCACCTCCGCACGCTGCCGCTGGGTCTCGCCAACCTCACCATCGTCAGCCAGTACCGTTCGGACTGGGGCATGGCCTTTGCGGGGCTGGTGCTGGTGATGCTCCCCACGCTGCTGGTCTACTCCCTCCTGCAGAAGCACCTGAGCAAGGGCATCACCATGGGCGCGCTGAAGGGTTGACCTCGTCCGTCGTCCCCGAGGAGGCCAACATGCGGACTCATCCCGCCGCGACCGACGTCTTGCCGCTGCTGGCGGCTGCGGCTCTTGTCGGGGCCCCCGCTGCCGGGGGTGAGCGGACGTTCATGGCGAGCGGCCACGGCGGGTCGCTGCGAGCGGTCCTGGCCGCGATCGGCGAGGAGCCGGCGACGCTCCTCGTGGACTCCGATCTGTCCTGCGATACCCCCACGGTCCCGGCCAACGTGGACGTGGTCGTCCCTCGCGGAGGGCGCCTGGCCCTCGGCGGCGAGCCGCTGAGGGTCGAGGGAACGCTGTCAGCGGGCCGCTACCGGATTTTCCCGCCGACGGGCGCCGTGTTCGGGCTCAAGGACCCGTGCCCGGAGTGGTTCGGCGCCGGAGGACGGGGCACGACGGACGACACGGCGGCCGTGCAGCGCGCGATCGACTCGGTCGGCGACCGTCCGGGCAGCCGGCTGATCCTCGGCGGGAAGTACGCCGTGACGAGTCTGCTGGTCAACCA
>VGFB01000031.1 GCA_016869015.1 Armatimonadota bacterium | reverse complement strand
CCTGCGGGTCGCCCGACCCGCGTCGTTCGTCGTTGCCGTGCGAGTCGCCGTCGTAGGACGGAGCGCTGCTCCGTCACCGTCGCCGTCGCCGTTCCGTGCCTGCGGGTCGCCTGACCCGCGCCGTTCGTCGTTGCCGTGCGAGTCGCCGTCGTAGGACGGAGCGCTGCTCCGTCACCGTCGCCGTCGCCGTTCCGTGCCTGTGGGTCGCCCGACCCGCGCCGTTCGTCGTTGCCGTGCGAGTCGCCGTCGTAGGACGGAGCGCTGCTCCGTCACCGCCGTTGTCGAGGTGGGCCCTTCGAGCGACGACGACACATCCTCACAATCACGCGAGACGGCGCACTAGTGCCCGCATGTCCGGCCGAATTGACGGCCCCGGCCGGCTATGGTACACTGGCGGCGTTCTGGCGGACATCGGCTCCGCTCCCCCCCAGGGACGCTTGGGTCTTCCCAGCGTCCCTGTTGCGAATCGGCGTACCTGAGAACCGACGTAGGGAGGCGCTGGATGCGGAAGCGCGGCGCGCTAATCCTCTTGTTCGTCGTCCTGGCGGCCGGGGCACTCGCGGCCGGCAGCCCCCCCGTCACGGCCACGCTGGACAACGGCCTGCGCGTGGTCGTGGTCGAGAGCCACGCGGCGCCCGTGGTGGCCGTGCGGGTCTACGTGAATGCGGGGAGCATCTTCGAGGCCGACCGGCTGGGCCACGGCATGTCCCACTACTTGGAGCATACCCTCAGCGACGGCTCGGCGAAGCGGACGAAGGAGGAGATCGACTCGCTGGTCGAGTCGATCGGCAACGACTCCAACGCCTACACCTCCCTCGATCACTGCTGCTACCACATTACCACGGGCGCTCAGTACTGGGAGACGGCGTTGGACGTGCTGAGCGACTACGTGTTCCACCCCACGCTGCCGGCGGAGCACGTCGAGACACAGAAGGGGGTCATCCTGCGCGAGATCGCGATGACGCAGGACCAGACCGAGGACCGCATCTACTGGCTGTACGCCCAGACGATGTTCCTGGTTCACCCGGCGCGCTACCCGGTGATCGGCTTCGCGAACCGGTTCGTGGAGACGACGCGCGACGATCTCGCCCGCTACCATACCGAGCGGTATGTGCCCGACAACGCCGTCGTCGCCATTGCTGGCGACGTTTCGGCCGAGGAGGCGATCCGGAAGTGCCGTGAGTACCTGGAATCAGTCCCGCGGCGGCCGGCCCCGCCCATCGTGTTGCCCCAGGAGCCGGCCCAGACGGCGGCGCGTCGCGCGGTCGAGGTCGACGAGACGCTCCAGCGGGCGTACCTGTATCTCGGCTACCGCACGGTAGACCTGCTGCACCCGGATCTGCACGCGCTGGACGTGCTGGCGGACATCCTGGGCAGCGGCGCCAGCAGCCGACTCGTGCGCGTGGTGCGCGAGGAGCGGCAGCTGGTGGATGGGATCTCCTGCTACTCCCACACGCCCTCGTACGACGCGGGTTCGTTCACGGTCTCGGCCACGCTGGACGCCGAGAAGCTGCCGGAGGCCGAGGCGGCGATCCTCGCCGAGCTCGAGCGGTGTCGGACCGAGCTGGTGTCCGCGGCGGAGCTGCAGCGGTCCAAGACCCAGAAGGCGGCGGAGCTGATCTTCGCGCGCCAGACGGCCGAGAGCCTGGCGGAGCTCGCGGGCAGCGACCTGTTGGCCACCGGGGATCCGAGGTTCAGCGAGGGCTACGTCGAGCGTATCAAGGCCGTGACGCGGGAGGATGTGCGTCGGGTCGCGCAGGCCTACTTCCGGCCGGAGAAGCTCTGCGTGGCCGCTCTGACACCCAAGGCGCCTGAGGCCGCAGGCGCGGTCGGCGGGGGCGCCGAGAAGCCCGAGACGATCCTGCGGACCCTCCCCAACGGCCTGAAGGTCCTCGTTCAGCGCAGTACGGCCTCCCCGACCGTAACCCTCTGCACCGCCGCCAAGGGCGGCCTGCGGTTCGAGACGGCGGAGACGAACGGGATCACCTCGTTCATGGCCGAGATGCTCACCCGGGGAACCAGGAGTCGCACCCGGGAGCAGATCGCCGAGACGGTGGAGAGCCTGGGCGGGGGCCTGTCGCCCTACTCGGGCCGCAACAGCTTCGGCGTCCAGGCCTACGCCTTGCGGGAGGACCTCAGCCCGATCCTGGCCTGCACAGCCGACATCCTCATGAACGCGGCCTTCCCCGAGGACGAGTTCGAGAAGCAGCGCCAGTTCACGCTGGCCGGCATCGCCCAGCAGCAGGACGACGCCGCCACGGTCGCTCGGAAGCTCTTCGGTGAGACGATGTTCACCGTTCATCCCTACCGATTCTTCGCCATCGGGACGGAGACCAGCATTCCACAGCTGACGCGGCAGCAGGTGGCGGAGTACTACGCGCAGTACTGCCGCCCGAACCGGACCGTGCTCGCCGTCTTCGGCGATGTGGACCCGGAGCAGACCTTCGCGGCGGTCGAGAAGGCCCTCGGACAGTGGAAGCCCGCTGAGACGGAGGACGCGTCGCCGCTCCCCGAGCCGGCGCTGACCGAGGCTCGCGAGGCGCGTCGGGAGCGGGACCAGGAACAGTCGATCCTCTACGTGGGCTTTCCGGGCGTCAAGGTAGGCGACGCGCGCCGCTACATCATCGACGTGCTCGATGCGGTCCTGTCAGGGCGCGACTACCCCGGCGGGCGTCTGCACGATGCCCTGCGCGGGCGGCAGCTCGTCTACTACGTGCATGCCTGGTCCGAGGCCGGTCTGGACCCGGGGGCGTTCGTCGTGAACGCCGCCACCGAGCCCTCGAAGACCGACGAGGTCATCGCGCTGATCAAGCAGCTCATTGTCGATCTGAAGAGCGTGCCGGTCGGCGAGGAGGAGCTGAGCCGGGGCAAGCGGATGTGCATCGCCGAGCATGACATCGGTCTGGAGACGGCCGCCAGCCGGGCGCAGACGGCGGCCCTCGATGAGCTGTACGGTCTGGGCTACGACGATGCGGCGAAGTACGGCAGCGAGATCGAGAAGGTCACGGCCGCCGACGTGCAGCGCGTGGCCCAGGAGCTGCTCGACCTCGACCGCTGCGTGATCACCGTGCTCGCGCCGCCGGGCTGAAGGACAGTCCGCCGTCCCCGGTTGGGCGGCGATGGTGATCCGGGGTCCAGTCGGGCCATGAGCGCTTCCCCCTATGAGAATGCGTTGCGGATCGCCGAGGAGTTGCGGCGCGCCCTGACGCACACCAGCCCGGTCGAGGGCGAGGCCCTCGTCGAGGCGATACTGGCTGCCCGGGGGGCGTTCTGCAGCGGCCAGGGGCGCAGTGGGCTCATGGTGAAGGCCTTCGCGATGCGCCTCGTGCACCTGGGGCTGAACGCCCATGTGGTGGGCGAGACGACGACGCCCGCGATCGGGCCCGGGGATCTCCTCGTGGTCGCGACGGGTTCGGGCCGGACGCGAACGACGCTCGCCATCGTTGAGGCCGCCCGCGAGCGCGGCGCGCGGGTCGCGTGCCTCACGGCCCACCCGGCTTCGCCTATCGCGCAGGCGTCCGACCTCGTGGTTGAGCTCCACGGACCGATCGCGTGGGATGCTCCGCACGGCAAGTCCGTCCAGCCGCCGGGTTCGCTGTTCGAACAGGCCCTTCTCATCTGCTGTGACGCGGTGGTGATGTCCCTGATGGAGCGCCTGGGGACCACCGAAGAGGAGATGCGCGCCCGCCACACCAAGCTCGAGTAGTCGTACCGGTCGCGTGGACGCCATCCTGAATGCGGGCTCCGGCCTTGGTCATCTCCGACCTCAACAGGATCGTGCGGAAGTACTGGCCGGCAGCCGATCCGGAGCTGCTGCCACGCGCGTACCGCTTCGCCGACGTCGCTCACGGCGATCAGAAGCGCCTCGACGGCACCCCCTACATTCAGCACCCGCTCCAGGTTGGCGGCCTGCTGGCGGAGGTCGAGTCCGATCCGACGGCCGTGGCGGCCGCCTTGCTCCATGATGTCGTGGAGGACACCCCGACGCGGCCGGAGGAGATTGAGGCGGAGTTCGGCGGCACCGTGCGGACCCTGGTTGAGGGCGTCACGAAGCTCTCGCTGGCCAACTTCCGCACGCGCGAGGAAGGGCAGGCGCACAACCTGCGCAAGATGTTCCTGGCGATGGCCGATGACGTGCGCGTGATCCTGATCAAGCTCGCCGACCGGCTTCACAACATGCGCACGCTCGAGCCGTTGGAGGCCCATCGCCGCGAGGCCATCGCCGAGGAGACGCTTCACATCTACGCTCCCCTGGCACACCGACTGGGCGTCCGCCGGTTCAAGTGGGAACTGGAGGACCTGGCGTTCAAGACGCTCGATCCGGCGGGTTTCCACGACATCTCAAGCCGCATCGGCGCCGGACGGGCGGAACGGGAAGCGGTCGTGGCGCAGGCGATCGCCGACTTGCAGGAGCAGCTCCGGGAGGCCGACATCGGAGCGAAGATCGAGGGCCGTCCCAAACACTTCTTCAGCATCTACCAGAAGATGCAGCGCCAGAGCATCGACTTCGATCACCTGGGCGACCTCATGGCGTTGCGGGTGATCGTGGAGTCGGTGCCGGACTGCTACAGCGTGCTGGGGATCGTGCACAAGCTGTGGATTCCCATCACCGATCAGTTCTCCGACTATGTTGCCAAGCCCAAGCCGAACGGCTACCAGTCGCTGCACACCAAGGTGGTCGGCCTGAATGGGCAGCCGATGGAGGTGCAGATCCGCACGCGGGAGATGCACCGGGTCGCGGAGCACGGCATCGCCGCTCACTGGCGCTACAAGGAGGGCGGGCAGCCCTCGCGCTTCGACGAGCAGATGATGGCGTGGATGGAGCAGCTGCGGGAGCTGGAGGACCACCTGCCCGACGAGCACGAGTGGCTGGAGCTGGTGCGGCTGGATCTGTTCAAGGACCAGGTCTTCGTGTTCACCCCGAACTGGGACGTGATCGACCTGCCGGCCGGCGCCGGGCCCCTCGATTTCGCCTACCGGATCCACACGGATGTCGGGAACCACTGCGCCGGAGCCAAGGTGAACGGCAAGCTCGTATCGCTGGACTACCAGTTCCGGAACGGCGACATCGTCGAGATCACGACGCACGCGGGCGCTCACCCAACGGTGGACTGGCTGAAGCTCATCGTGGGCTCGGGCGCGAAGAGCAAGGTTCGGCGCTACTTGCGCGACCAGGTGCGCGACGAGACGATCGGCGTGGGGCGCGAGGCGTTGGAGAGGGCCGTTCGTCGACTCCCGCCTGACGAGCGCTCCGCGCTGCGGATGGACGATCTTGTGCAGGTCGCGCGGTCCTTCAACCTGCGCGACGAAGAGGCCCTGTTCGCGGCCATCGGCTTTGGCGAGATCGAGCCCGAGACGGTCCTCATCCGCCTGCAGCCGGAACCGCAAGGCCCGCGCACGATCGCCGAGGAGATCGAGTCGTTCCGCGACCTGGAGGCGTCGAACATCGCCCCGGCCGCCCGGGCCTCGGTAACGATGGGCGACATCGACGGCCTGGCGGCCCGTCGGGCCAAGTGCTGCAATCCGCTACCCGGCGACCCCATCCGGGGCTACATCACCCGCGGCGAAGGCCTCGCCATCCACCGGGCGGACTGCAAGAACCTGCAGCACCGGACCGCCCTGGAGCCCGAGCGCGTGCAGGACCTCCGGTGGGGGCAACAGCGCGCGGCCGACACCTACCGCGCGAGCATCGAGCTGGTGGCGCTGGACCGCGTGGGCCTGTTGGCGCACATCACCGCCGTCGTCAGCGAGAGCGGCCTGAACATCGCCTCCGCCGCCGTCGATGCCGAGAAGGGGAACGTCGCCACGATCCGGTTGGTTGTTGATGTGGAGAACCGCGCGGAACTGAACCGGCTGGTCGACCGGCTGCGGAACCTCATTGATGTCATCGACGCCCGTGCCGTCCCCAATAGGGCCACCTCTTCGGCCCGCCGCTAGGAGACTGGGGACAGGCCCCAGTTTCCTGCTTCCCCTCCTCTGCAGCCTGGCCCCGGCGCAGCTTCTCCTCGTGCCGATGGACGACGCCCAGACCGATCACCTCCGCGCCTACGGGTTGACCTACTGGTGCCTGGAGAGCCCCGAGGGCGGCGCCTCCGAGTGGCTGCTCAACTACCGCGGCGGCTCGTTCTTGCTGCCCGACACGCCGGCGGTTCGCGAGCGCGCCCAGGAGCTCGGCGTCACGTGCGAGCCGATCGGCGGCTCCGCCCGTGACCGGATCGCCGCCACGATCGCTGAAGAGAACATGGAGCGGGTCGTTCTGGAGAAGGCGCCGGAGATTGCGGTGTACATTCCACCCACCGCCGAGCCCTGGGACGACGCCGTGACCCTCGCCCTGGAGTACGCGCAGGTCAACTATGACGAGCTGTACGACGAGGCGATCCTGCAGGGCGAGCTGGCCGAGTACGACTGGTTGCACACCCACCACGAGGACTTCAGCGGGCAGTTCGGCAAGTTCTGGGCTACCCATCGGCAAGAGCCCTGGTATCAGCAGCAGGTGAAGGTGGCGCAGGACGACGCACGGCGCTTCGGGTTCGCCGGCGTTCAGGAGCTGAAGGGCGCGGTCGCGGCGCAGGTGGCCCAGTGGGTCGCCGGTGGAGGGTTCGTGTTCGCGATGTGCAGCGCGTGCGACAGCCTGGACGTGGGGCTGGCGGCCGTGGGCGTGGACATCATCCCCGCCGAGATCGACGGCTCACCGCTGGACCCGAGCGCGCAGGGGAAGCTGGACTACGACGTGACCTTCTGCTTCAGGGACTTCCGCCTCGTATCAGACCCCGCCCGCAACGAGATCGCCGACATCGACCTCACGCCTCCCGAGGCCGACTTCGTGGGGACGGGGGCGACCTTCGAGCTGTTCGAGTTCTCCGCCAAACAGGACCCCGTCGTGACCATGCTGACCCAGTGCCACACGCTGCAGGTCCCCGACTTCCTGGGTCTGACGACCGCCTTCGATCGCGCCCGCCTGAAGGACAACGTGGTCGTCATGGGGGACCGCCCGGGGACCAGCATGGTGAAGTACGTCCACGCCGATTACGGGGACGGCACGGCGACCTTCCTGGGGGGCCACGACCCCGAGGACTACGCCCACGTCATCAACGAGGAGCCCACCGACCTCTCCCTCCACAAACACTCCCCCGGCTACCGCCTCATCCTCAACAACATCCTCTTCCCCGCCGCCAAGCCCCGGGAGAGGAAGACGTAGGGCTCTGACGTCAGCCGGACAAGCCATCCGCCCCCATTGCCTCGTGGAACGCGACGACGCTCTCCCAGGGGACTTCCTCGGTGAGGGTGTGGCAGGGGGCGGCGAGGTAGCCGCCGCCGGGGGACATGATCGCGAGGGTCTCGCGGACGCCGGCTTTCACCTGCTCCGGCGTCGTACGGGCCAGGACGCTCTGGGCGCCGATCCCGCCCCAGAAGGCGATATCGCGCCCGAACTCGCGCTTCAGTTGCCGCAGGTCCATCGTCTCGGCCTGCACGGCCTCCAGCACGTCGACGCCGATCTCGATGAGGTCGCGGATCAAGGGCGTCACGTGGCCGCAGCAGTGGAAGGCGATGCGGACCTCGGGCCGGATTGCGCGCAGGCGCGCGACGATCTCCGCATGTCGCGGGCGATACCACTGTCGGTACTGCCCGGGGCTCATGACGAGGGAGCGCTGGGTGCCGAGGTCATCGCCCATCCACACGAGGTCCGTCCCCGCGGCGGCGTGGGCGCCGTAGATCGCCGCCTTCCACTCGGTGATGCGGTCCAGCAGCGCCCCGAAGCCCCGCGGGTCGTCGTAGGGCCCCAGCATCGCCGGGCCGTCGCCGAGCCAGTGCTTCGCTTGCTCGAAGACCCCGCACGCATACCCGCCGCAGACGGCCAGGCCCCGCGCCTGCAGCGCCCGCGTCGCCTCCGCGACGGCGGCGATGTCCTTGTCCGTCGGCATCGGGGTCCACTCGACGTCGGGCACGTCCTCGGGCCGCGGCGGCAAGGGGAGGTGCACGTAGCGCACATCGTGGCCGAAGTGCTCGGCGAAGTCGATCGCCCCGGTCTCCTGCCGCAGCCGCTCGACCATCCCCGGAGAGGGGCGGAGGTTGTACGGCGCCCGATCCGGCGCCTCATGGCGCAGGGCCATGAGGACTCGCTCCCTCGAGGTCATCGAGCGCCCTACCTTGCCTTCACTCGATCGCTCTTGACGATCTGGTCGCCGTCGTTGAGGCACAGGGGGCTGCTGCCGTCGGCGAGCTTGATGTCGGAGTTCGACTCGCCGATCTCGATATCGTTGCCCTCGAGCGTGAAGTCGCTCGTATCGATGACCACATCTGAGGTCTCGACCTTGAACTCGCTCGAGGCATCGATCGTGACGCGGTAGCCCTCGATCTTCACGTCATCCGCCGCGCCGAGGATCAGGCGCTCGGGCGAGGTGACGCGCACCGTGCCGTCGGGGGCGAGGGTGAGTGTCGTGTTCCTGGCCGAGACGACCACGGTGCCGTCGGCGCCTTGGGTCAGGCGGCCGAGGGCCGTGCCCGCATGGGCGGGGGCGGGGCGGAGCCATGTCTGCAAGGCCTGAGCGCTCAGCGCGCCGATCAAGCCGGCCGCCGTCAGCCACAGGAAGGGGCGTCGCATGGGAGCCTCCTTGGGGCGTGTATTCCTACTATTGTACATCGTAGGTCAAGATCACAGCCCGGCTTGCGGGCCGTCGGTCCCGACCAGCAGCTATTCCGGGGGCGGCGTCTCAATGAGCCGGAACGACTGGATGGCCGCCTCGAAGAGGGGCGAGAGCCTGGCCCATTTCTCGGCGGGGGCGGCATCGGCGAACATGAAGAAGAGGCGGTCGCCGTCAACGAGGTAGACCCGGTGGCGCCGGCGCGTCTCGCCGCCGAAGGAGAACGTGGTGATGCTCTCGTACGCGGGCAGCTCGCCAACCTGTGTCTCGCCCTGCTTGATCAGCTCGTAACCGTCGAAGGCCTCGGCGGTGAGGCTGTCGTCGCCCAGCACCGCCATCTCGGCCGTCACGGTCGGATCGGGGAGCCGGATCATTCCCAGCGAGATGCTGCTGTCGCCCTGGGGCTCGTACATGGTGACCTGGAGGTCGAACTGGCCCTGGCCGACCCGCATCGTCCAGCCGGGTGGAGCGGCGATCTCGCAGCCGTGCACCTCGTTGACGTACTTGTCTGCGTCGATCCGGCCGGCCTCCGCGGGCAGGGCGGTGGCCTCGACCTCGACGAGGCGGCTGGACGCCACGGCCTGGTCCAGGGCGGTCTGGTGCGTCGCGTAGGCCTTGGGGGGCATCGCCACTCGTTGACAGACGCAGAGCGTGGAGCCCACGACGCAGTACGTCGCGTCGGCGTACAGCTCCAGACCCTCCGGCCCGGCGGCTGTGCGGCGAACGCGGAAGGCGGGCCGGTCGCCAAAGACGTCCGGCTCCATCGACACGTCCCGAAACTCGAGCCCCAGCGTTGGGGCCAGCTTCGCCTCCGCGTCCTGCTGCCCGCGGGCGAACTGCTCCGCCGTGAACGTGCCGGGCAGGTCGGTGAGCGTCCAGGCCACGGCGGCGTCCAGCGTGGGGGACCAGGCCGTCAGCGCGACTCGCGCGCCCTCCAGGGCGAACAGCCGCCACTCGGCGGGAGGCGAGCACTCCAACCCGCTGTCGGGGTCGGCGAACCGGCCCTCGCGAAAGGCCCTCGTCAGGACCTCGGGCGCCAGGGCGTCGCTGCTGAGCAGCGCCCAGTGCGGGCCCTTCTGGACGAGGTAGTCCAGACGCTGTTGCGTCGCGCTCCACGCCTCGCCGGTCTCCGTGGTCTTCCCGCTGAAGGCCCACGTCACCACGAGCAGGGCCCTCTGGCCGACCACCTGTTGCTCGTCGAAGCGCATCTCAGCGGCAAGGCTCTCCCGCTGAGCGAACATGGCGCTCAGCTCCTGCAGCCACCCCGCCTGCACCGAGGTCTCCAGCCTGATCATGGGGGCAAGCCGGGCCAGAACCGCCTCGGTGTCCTCCGTCTCAATGGCGACACGCAGCTCGTCATAGACGCTCACGAGAGCCGGCGGTTGAGCGCATGCCCCACCCAACCCGCCGAGCGCCGTCAACGCCGCTAGCAGCCACCGCCGGCAGTAACGCATCATCATCTAACTCCCCCCACCGTTCACGGGCATGAACTGGCGCCTGTCCCTAATCGCCGATGGCGGCCTGGCAGGCCGTCGCGAGATCACCCGCCGCCACGCCGGAGGCGAGCGCGAACAGGGGGGTCATGCCGACGTCCCAGTGGCGCCCGTTCTCCCGACGCGGATCGTTGCCCATGACATCCAACAGCTGGATCCCGGCCGGCAGCTTTCGGAGGTCGAGCCGCCGGCGCCCCGGGGTTCCCCCGTCGTCGTAGACGGCCCAGCACGTGCGGCCCCCGCCCTCGAACAGCGCCTGCACGACCCCCGCGACGTCCGGGCACAAGCGGAACTCCAGCCCGTCCATGCAGTACGCGGTGACCGCCGCGGCCACCGCCGCGGGCGTAGGGGTGCGGTCGTACTGGATCAGCAGCGACTGGTAGCCGCCGTAGTAGCTCATCGTGTCGACATTGTGCATCTGGTACAGGAAGTGCTTGGCGACCCCGATCCGCCCGTGCTCGAGCCAGACCCGCGATGCGAAGGCCGTTGCGCGCCGGTTCGTGTCCGGCGTGGCGAGCGGCATGTGGCTGTAGAACCCGTTCCCACACACGTCCCCGTTCGTGCCCTCAGTATTCCAGCACTCCGTGACGTGGGCGGGCCAGAGCTTGCGGTGATCGGGTAACTCCGCGGCGAAGGGCAGCGTGCCGCCGCCGCAGAGGTTGTTCACGTAGTTGTGGAACGAGAAGATGTCCAGGCAGGCGCGGGCCTCCTCGGCGATGCCGGAGCCCCACGCGGGCTGGCCGATATCGGCGCACCAGCCCAGCACGCGGCATTCCGGGTTGCCGCGTTTGAGGCCGCGGCAGCCCGCCTGCAGGACCTCGCCGAACCGCTCCGGCCCGCCGCTGTACGAGCCGGGCATGTAGGGTTCGTTCCAGACCTCCCAATGATCGATCTTCCCGGCATAGTGGCGCGCCAGGGCTTCGCAGTACGCCTCGAAGGCTGCGACGTTCAGCGGATTCGCGTCCGGCACGGTCGCCTTGGCCCATTCGGGCTCGTGGTCGGGCAGCCCCAGGATGTTCAGGCCCTCCGCCCGCACGGCGTCCACCACCTCATCGTGCCAGAGAAACTGCCCCGGCGCCCGCTCGGTGGCGGACCATTTCGTCAGCAGGCTGCAGTCGTGCAGGCGGGTCCAGGTGAAGCCCAGTTGTCGGGCATACCGCACCAGTGCCGGACGGAGCGCGATGTGGGCGCCAAACCTGCCGGCCGCTCCGGTTTGGCGTGGCGGGGGCACGATCGCCAGGACGGCCTCCTGCGGCGCGGCCAAGGTCGCGTCCACGGTCCGCATCTCGACCCGAAACAGCCCTCGGCGCCTCAGGTCCAGGTCCAGTCGGGTCTCCTCGCCCACGGGCAGGTCCAGCGTCCGCTTCCACGCCACTTCGGCCGGGAAGCTCCGGACGATGACCTCCACCCGGGCTCGCCGCAGCGGCGACGTGTCCGCCGCCGCGACCAGCAGATTGAGCGGGACCTTCCGTCCCCACTCCAGCAGGTTGCCGCTCTCCTGACCGACGTCGGCGTAGAGCTCGAGGGGGTACGCCGGCCGGTACTCGCCGGCTGTCGCCCCCGGCTCGACGGTGAGCCCGTCCACGTACAGCGTGCCCGGCTGCGTGGCGGAGGGCGCAATCTGCACGGCCACCTTCACCGGGCTCGCGGGATCGGCCGCACCGGGATCCGGCTCGGGCGTCGTCGTGAAGGACAGGCGCTGCCACTCGCCCGTCGGCTTGGGGTACAGCGCCCCGTCCTTGAGGCCCTGCTGATGCCGCCCGCTCCAGTAGTACTGCAGCGAGACGCTGCCGGGGAGCCCCGGTGGGTCGGACCGGATCCAGAAGGACACCGTGTACGGCTTCCCGGGGAGCACCTCGAAGGGGAGGCCAAGCGTGCCGGGCTGGCCGGCATGCCGTGCGTTCGGCACCGCGAGACAGTACTGACCCACCTTCCCGCCCGGCGCGCGGTAGGCCTGCGGGTCCTCCCAGTCACCCTCCACGCCCTCCCAGACTCCGTCGCGGCTCCAACCGAAGAACATCGTGGACCAGAGGTGGTCCCGGCGGCCCTCGAAAGAGGAGCGGGGCAGCAGGTTCCCGGAAGCGGGGACCTCGACCGGCGTTGCCGCCGGGGCCGGGAACGGCTGATCGGCTGCCTCGACCTTCAGGTCATCGAGCCAGATCGTTCCCAGCGAGCCGCCTTCCCAGCACACTCCGACGTCCTCGTTCACGTCCTCCGGGCACTTGCCCGTGAAGCTGTACTGCTGCCACGTCGAGCTCGTCGTCTGGTAGCCCCCCCAAACATACACCGTCCAGGGGTAGTCGATCTTGCGGACGTAGCACCGGGCCGGTCCCTCCAGCCCGTCGCTCTTCAGCCAGTAGGAGATGCGGTAGTACCGCTCCCGCGTGAGCTTCAGGTCTGTGAAGAAGAACTGCATCCCGCCGGAGGCGATGCCGCGAACCTGGATCATCTGCGCCGTGCCGGGCCGCCCCGCGTTCGCGTCGGCCCGCAGAACCATGTCTTTGCGGCCCCACTGCCAGTTGTTCGCGCACCCGGCCTGAATCTGCTGATCGCCGGTCGAGTAGGGGCCCTCGAAGTCGCAGGAGGCCACCACGCGCGGCGCCTCCTGCGCGTGCCCGACAGCGCAGAGCAGAGCCGCCATGGCGAGCCACTTGGTCGGCGTCGCGCCGGCCATCATCGCCTCCTGACCTCAGGGTCGGACGACGGGCTTCATCGGGTCGCCCTTCCGGTCCCGGACCCCGTGCAGGGCACTCGTGAGATCGGCCAGCGCGTATGTCTGGTTCACCAGCGGCCCGACACTCACCAATCCCGTCGCCAGGGCCTGCAGCGCGGCCGGCCAGGTGTTGGGGGCCAGCCACGAGAAGCGAATCTGCTTGTCCCAGAGGATCTGGTCGAGCACGGGCACACTCAGGCGGTCCTGATCGCCCGGCAGGCCGAAGTAGACAATGGTGGAGCGCCGGCCCGTGACCTGCAGCGCCTGCTCCATCGCCGCCAGCCCGCTGGTTGCGGTGATCGCCCCGTTGGCCA
>VGFB01000030.1 GCA_016869015.1 Armatimonadota bacterium | reverse complement strand
CTCGACAACTTCAAGCCCTACAACGACTACTACAGCTACCAGCGGGGCGATCAGGTCCTCCGGCTGACCGCGCAGCTCCTGGTCGAGGCCGCCAGAACCGGCGGCGATCGCGACACCCTCGTCGTGCACCTGGGCGGCGACGACTTCTTCATCGTCACCACCCCCGAACGCGCCGATACCATCGCCCATCGGGCCTTGCAGGCCTTCGACGCCCTGATCCCGCTCCACTATGACGAAGCGGATCGCCGCGCCGGGCACATCGTCGCTACTGACCGCCAGGGGCAGACGCAGCACTTCCCCCTCATGACGTTGTCGGCGTGCATCGCCACCAACGAGGCTGAGGACGTCACCCACCCCGGGCAGATCGCCAGGGCCCTGACCGAGCTCAAGAGCGTCGCCAAGCGATCCCCCCGCAGCACCTGCGTGCGAGATCGGCGCGGCAAATACCCCAAAACGTTCACACGGCGGGAGAGGGATCCGGAGCCCGGGCGTCGCACCTCCGGTGACACCGCTGCCGACGACGCAACACCGGGCGGTGGCTCGACTGCCGACCGGGAGGCCTGACCCCCATGCCAAACCGGATCCTGATGGTCGACGATGAGAGAGACCTCGTCTTCGCCACGAAGCTGTACCTGGAGGCCGAAGACTACGAGGTGCTGGCGGCCTACGACGGCCACGAGGCGCTGGACGTTCTGAGCGCCGACCCGCAGCTCCCCGATCTTGTGATCCTCGATGTGTTCATGCCCCGCATGTCCGGTTGGGACGTCCTGCGGATGATCCGCAGCGCGGACCGCACGCGCTCGCTGCCGGTCATCATGCTGACGGCCGCCGGGCAGGACGCCGACAAAGCGCGCGGCTGGGACCTTGGCGTCGACTGGTACCAGACCAAGCCCTTCGATCCCAAGGACCTCCTCGTCGTCATCGAGCGCGTCCTGGCCGCTGCCCGTGAAGGGGCCGAGGAAGGCTAGCGGCTCACGCCTCCCCGTCCACAATTCTCCGGACAAATACCCCAGAACGTTTGCACCCTCCCGGAGGGAGACGGAGCCCCCGGGCGCGAACGTGAGAATCCGTCGCTCCGGTCTGGGTCGCCAAGCCACGGTGAGGGAGGCTTGAGCACCATGTCCGAGTGCATCATGATCGTCGACGATGAAGCGGCTCTGGTCCTGGGGATGAAGGTCTTCCTGGAGGCGGAGGGTTTCCGGACCTGCTGCGCCTTCAACGGGCACGAGGCGGTGGCGCTACTGGACGGAACGCCGACCCTCCCGGACCTCGTGATCCTCGACGTCTACATGCCCCGCCTGTCCGGCTGGGACGTGCTGCGGATGATCCGCGGCTCGGACCGCACGCGAGGTCTTCCGGTCATCATGCTCACCGCCATCGCCGATCGACCCGTCGACCAGGCGCGCGGCTGGGACCTCGGCTGCGACTGGTACGAGACCAAGCCCTTCAACATGAGCGACCTGGTGGTCGTCATCCGGCGCGTCCTGGACGAGGTCCGCGCCGGACCGCGCGAAGCACGGCCGCCCGCCGCCCGCTGAGGAACTCCGGTCGCCGAACTCCGTTTGAATCCGGGCATGGTCGATCTTGGTGGGGCTGCACTGCAAGCCGATTCACCCTGGGATGAGGCTTGATGGCTGAGCGGATTCTGATCGTCGACGACGAGCGCGACCTCGTCTTCGCCGCCAAGCTGTTCCTGGAGACGGAGGGTTTCGCGGTGGCGGGGGCGTATGACGGGCACGAGGCCGTCGCTCTGCTCGGGGGCGAGGGTGTGCTCCCCGACCTCGTCCTCCTCGATGTCTACATGCCCCGGATGTCCGGCTGGGATGTGCTGCGGACGATTCGCAGCTCGGAGCGCACCCAGGATCTCCCGGTCATCATGCTCACCGGCGCCGATCAGCCCGTCGACCAGGCTCGCGGCTGGGACCTGGGTGTCGACTGGTACCAGACCAAGCCCTTCAACATGGACGACCTCCTCACTATCATCCGCCGCGTCCTCGCCACCCGCTAGTGGTCTGTCACTCGTGATTCTGGCAGTTGCCGTTTGTCGTCGTGGGTCGGCTCACCAGAGCCGACGCCGTCCGGCATCGACCTGAAGGCTCTGTCGGCTCTGGTGAGCCGACCCACGACGACCCAAGGCTTCACGGCTGACAGGGCACTAGTGCGGTGTCACTCGTGGTTGTTTGCATTGGTGGATGGCCCGTTCCGCACGCCCATCCGGCGCCGTCGTTGTCGTAGGACGGAGCGCTGCTCCGTCACCGTCGCCGTCGTAGGACGGCGCGCTGCTCCGTCACCGGCGCCGTCGTTGTCGTAGGACGGAGCGCTGCTCCGTCACCGGCGCCGTCGTTGTCGTAGGACGGAGCGCTGCTCCGTCACCCAACACTTCACGCCTCACAGACCACCAGCCCGTCCATCGAGGAACACACGAGCCGTTGGGAGCGCGGACGCCCTCGTCCGCTGGCCTGGCCCGTGGTGGCCCCGGTGTGGCGGCCGTCGCCGTTCTCCCCTCTCCCTTCAGGAGAGGGGCCGGGGGTGAGGCCTCCACCGCGCCGTTTGTCGTTGCCGTCCGCGCGCAGCGCGTCGGCCCGCAGGGCCGCTTAGTGCTGAGGGGAGAGGGGCCGGGGGTGAGGCCTTCGTCGCCGTGTCGTTCCCTGGGAGCGCGGACGCGTCCGCGCTCCAACGGCACGGCGGACGACGACGGCCGCGGGCTGGAAGCCTGCGCCACCGGCACCGCGACCCATGCCCGGAATCCTGGACGACGCCGGTCGGCCGTGGGTTGACTACGGAACTCAAACTCCTATAATAGCCTGGTTGTGCCGCTGGTCGGCCCTCGGGCCGAGGGCGGGACCGGCTCGTTCAGGAGAAAGCAGAATGGCAGCGAAACGCCGAGCGATGATCATTGGGCTTGACTGCGCAACCCCACAGTATGTCCTCGACGAGTGGGGCGACAAGCTCCCGGCCACCCAGCGCCTGATGTCCAACGGCGTCTACGGTCGGCTTACCAGCACCATCCCTCCCATCACGTGCCCCGCGTGGATGTGCATGGCGACGAGCAAGGACCCGGGGCAACTCGGGCTCTACGGCTTCCGCAATCGAGCGGACTACTCGTATGAGAACCTGACCATCGCCAACGCCACGGCGGTGAAGGAGCCGACCCTCTGGGAGCTCCTGGGCCGCCACGGCCTGAAATCGGCCGTCATCGGCGTGCCGATGACCTATCCGCCCAGGGCGCTCGACGGTTGGATGCTGACCTGCTTCCTGACCCCCAGCCTGGAGAGCCAGTGCACCCATCCGGCGGACTTCAGGGCCGAGGTGCTGCAGGTCGCGCCCAACTACCAGATCGACGTGAAGGACTTCCGCACCGATGACAAGGCCAAGCTGCTCCAGCAGATCTACGACATGACCGAGCAGCGCTTCACGCTCGTCCGGCACCTGGTGAAGAGCAAGGACTGGGACTTCTTCTTCTTCGTCGAGATGGGCATCGACCGGCTCTACCACGCCTTCTGGCGCTACACGGCTCCCGATCATCGGCTCTTCGAGGCGGGCAACCCCTTCGAGAATGCGATGTGGGAGTACCACAAGTACGTGGACGACGAGGTCGGGCGCGTGCTGGAGCTCCTGGACGACGACACGCTGGTCCTGATGTGCTCGGACCACGGCGCCAAGACGATGGTCGGGGGCGTGTGCATCAACGACTGGCTGGTGCAGCAGGGCTGGCTGGCGCTGAAGGAGGCGCCCGAGAAGCCGCGCCGCATGGACATGAGGGACATCGTCTGGAAGAAGCTGTTCAGGAAGACCAGCGTCTGGGGCGAAGGCGGCTACTACGGGCGCGTGATGCTGAACGTCGAGGGGCGCGAGCCGCAGGGCGTCATCAAGCAGAAGCACTACGAGGACTTCCGTCGGGAGGTCGCCGAGGCCATCGAGGCAATCCCGGACGAGAACGGCAAGCCGATGGGGACCAAGGCGTTCCGACCCGAGGACGTGTACAAAGAGGTCAAGAACATCCCGCCCGACCTGATCGTGTACTTCGGCGACCTGGACTGGCGTTCGGCCGGGACGATCGGGAACCCGTCCATCCACATCTTCGAGAACGACACGGGCCCGGATGACGCCAACCACGCGCAGGAGGGTCTGTTCGCGCTGTACGACCCGCGGAGTAACGAGCGCGGGGAGTTGCGGGGCGCGTCGCTGTATGACGTGGCACCGACGATCCTCGAGCGCATGGGCCTCCCCGTGCCGGAGGACATGATCGGCAAGCCGATACACGTTTGAGCTCTGGTTCCGGCCGGGGCGGAGCGTGCCGCCCCGCCGTCAGGGCCCGACGCCTACTGAAGGAGCATTGTAGTGGAACACAGGGGATTCACCATCTGGTTCACCGGCCTGAGCGGGGCCGGGAAGAGCACGATCGCCGACATCCTCGTCGAGAAACTGCGCGCCCGCGACATCAAGGTGGAGCTGCTCGACGGCGACGTGGTGCGGACGAACCTCTCCAAGGGCCTCGGTTTCAGCAAGGAAGATCGGGACATCAACATCCGCCGCATCGCCTTCGTCTGTCACCTGCTGACGCGCAACAACGTCTGCGCCATCGGAGCGGCGATCTCGCCGTATCGGTCCATTCGCGACGAGGCGCGGGCGATGATCGGCAACTTCGTCGAGGTCTTCGTGAGCACGCCGCTGGAGGAGTGCGAGAAGCGGGATGTGAAGGGCCTCTACGCGAAGGCGCGCGCCGGCGAGCTGAAGCAGTTCACCGGGATCGATGACCCCTACGAGGAGCCGCTTAACCCGGAGGTCGTCTGCTTCACCACCGAAGAGACCCCCGAGCAGAGCGCCGACAAGATCATGGGGAAGCTCGACGAGTTGGGATACCTCGCCCCGTTGAGCTGAGCCGGGCCGGGGACTGACGACGAGACTCGGTAGGGCTGGGTCTCGTCGTCAGTCCCCTACCGGTGGCTTTTCACCTCGATGCGGAAGAACTCGGCGCGTTCGAGAATGGCCGTTTCCAGGTCGTTGAAGCGCCGGAGGCGGGGATCGGCGACCACCGTGCGCCCCTGAGGGCCGCGGACCTCCACGGCGCCCTTGGGCCGCTTCCTCGACTTGTGGAGCACGACGCGGTCGACGTCCTTCCACAGCAGACGCACGTCGCGGCGCCCCATGCGGATCTGCTCGATGGCGGCGTCGTCGAGCCCGACATGCTCCATGAAGATGGACGTGGCGACGAGCAGGCACAGTCCCCCGACCGCACTGAGCGCGAACCACGTGGCGGTCAGCAGGTGCTGACCGACCTTCTGGCGGGCCAGCTCCGACAGGTCACTCCCCGTATAGACGCCCGCTCCCAGGATCAGCAGCACCCCGGCGACCGCCCAGGGCCACGAGGCCCGGCGGAAGGTCTGGTACGGGTACTCGGCCGGCGCGTCCTCTCTACTCATACCACCCGAACTCCTCGCACGCCTCGAACAGCGCCAGGATGTTGTCCCGCGGAACGTCGGGCTGGAGGTTGTGGGCCGTACCGATGATGAACCCGCCCTCTGGCTTGCCGGCCTCCATGCGGCGCCGCACCTCCGCCCGCACGTCCTCGGGCGTTCCCCGGGGCAGCGTCTGTTGGATGTCGACGCCGCCGTGGAAGCACAGGTCGCGGCCGAACTCCTGCTTCAGCGCCGCCAGGTCCATGCCCGCCGCGGCGGGCTGCACGGACTGCAGCACATCGAGCCCGCACTCGATGAAGTCGGGGATCAGCTCGACCACCGACCCGCAGGTGTGGTGCATGACCGGCAGCCCGTGCCGGTGAGCCAGCTCGATGTAGGCGCGAAAGCCCGGCTTCAGGAGCCTCCGCCAGAGATCCGGGCTCATCATCGGCCCGTGTTGTGTGCCGAAGTCGTCCCCCATCATGAACAAGTCGATGAGGTCTCCGGCTTCCCGGAACACGCGCTCGTTGTACGCCAGGAAGTAGTCCACGACATGCCCCAGGATCGCCTCGGCAAGGAGGGGGTCCTGGCTCAGATCGACGTAGGTCTGCTCCATGCCACGCAGGTACATCATCGTCTTCAGCTGCGCAGTCCGGTCCAACCGATCCCCGGCGTTGACCACCGCCCGTCCCCGGATGCGGACGGCTTCGCACTGCCCTCGCAGCCCGGCGAAGTCCCACCCCGCGGGATCGGGCCAGCGCGGGTAGGCGTGGACCTCCGCCGGCGTCTGCACCTCGGCCAGCGGCGAGGCGACCACGTGCTTGTAGGTCCAGGCAGCCTCGGCCTCCCCGACGCGTTTGTCGACCCTCTGCACACCCCACAAGTCCTCGGTGACCCGACCCTCGGGCGTCTCCCAGGCGCGCAGCTCCTGCCCCTGATAGCTCGGCCCGGGCACGTAGTCGAGGTCCACGCCCAGGCGGTCCAGGAGCGCCTCGTCACCGGGGAGGCTCAGGGCCTCCCGCAACGAGGCCCGGACCTCGGGCGCGGCCCAGAGGTCCCTGGGGACGCGGTCGGGCTCCTGGTGGCGCAGCGCGACGAGAACGCGATCTCGGCTGGTCATGGAAGTCGTCTGCGCTCGGCCGTCGTTCTGAAAGGAATCGAGCAAGGCCGTTTGGCCGTCGCCGAGGAATAGTCCTCCCGAGGCGCGGCCCGTTGCGGCGCGCCGGAGCGAATGAGCGCCCAGTCAGTGCGAGGTTGAGCCAGCATGCGCCTAGACCGCTGCCCCAAGTGCAATGCCCGTGTCGCGCCGAGCGATGACGTGTGCCTCGATTGCGGAATGGACCTGAAGGCCCACGCCGAGGAGCTGCGCAAGGCCGCGACGGCCAAGCGGCAGCTCACGCCCGAGGAGATCCGCGAGCGGGCTCAGAAGGTCGCCGCCGCCGCCGCCCGCGGCCGCGCCTTCGGAGTCGAGCGCTCCGACGAGACCCGCCTGAAGACCTTCGACAAGCACGAGGCTCAGGTGGTCCAGAGCGACGTGGTGACCTCCTGGGTGACCGCGGCCATCGCGCTGATGATCGGCCTGGGGTCGCTGGTGATGGCCTCCAGCCGCCTGAGCGCCGCCGGGGGCGTCGGGGGGCTGGGCGCCCTGTCGATGGGTCAGCTCCGCGAGTGGGGCTTCGGCATGATGGTCCAGCCGTCCATTCTGGCGATCGCAGGCACCGGCCTGGCGATCGGCGGGCTGCTGTGCGCGGTCGGGCAGGCCTGGCGCGCGGTGCTCGGCCAGCGCTCGGTGAACGCCGTCGCCCGCGGCGAGAAGCCCCTGGTCATCGACATCCACCCCGCCACGCGCGCCGGCCTCGTGATCGGCGCGTTCGTCTGCCCGCCCTTCGGGGTGATCCTCGGGCTCATCCTGAAGCTGGGCGGCAAGAACGAGGACATCAAGGCCCTGGGCAGCCAGGTCTTCTTCGTTGGCCTCGGCGTAACCCTCGTTCTGGGGATCAACATGCTCGGCGGTCTGGCCGCCGGCCTCAAGCCGGCCGAGCAGCCCCCCGGGGCCAAGCAGGTGGAGGAAGTGGGCCTGATCCTCCGCAACCTCTCCCGCGGCGTGTGACGCCCGGCCTTCACCCCGCACCCTTGCGCAGGAGGGGCCGCCATGCCCCGGCCCATCGCCGTCTGCCCGGCTCTGGTTGCCTGCCTCGTCGCGTCCGTCCCAGCCCAGGAGGCCCCGCCCGTCGCGTGCGACTTCGCGGTGGATATCTACGACGCGCCGGGCTTCCGCAAGGACGGCGGGGACTTCCTGCGCCTGACGGAGTGCCTCGATCTCAGCGGCGGCGGTGCGGTCGGGTGGGAGGCCGAGCGGTCCGATGAGTCGCTGTGGGACCCCGGTGGCGGGGTGAGGGCCGACGAGGACGGCACGAAGTTCGCGGCGGGATACCGGATGCTCGCCTATGCGTGCGTGAGCGACCAGGCGGCGGACGTATCACTGTGGGCGCGAGTTCGGCAGCCGGACAAGCCCAACTGCCTCTACGCCGGCGGGCACCAGTGGAGCAGCGAGCGGGAGTACACTGACGCGGGCCTCGATCCGCAAGCCGAGCACGCGAAGTGGGCCGGCCAGTGGCGGTGGGCGAGGCTGAGAGGGATGCGGCTGCTGCAGGGAATGCAGACGATCCGGCTGGTCTACTCGTGGCCCGGCTCACCCGAGATCGACCGGCTGGCCGTCACGCCGGACGGGACCACGCCCGAGGGCCCCGGACCCGGTGAACGCCGCGCGGCCCCCAGCGGGTATCGGCTCGAGAGCCAGGACGTGACCCTCCCGGCCCTGCGCCGCCTCGTGTCGGCCGAGGTTCTCGGTGATCTCCGCGGGGGCGCCCTGGAGGCCTCGATCGACGAGGGACAGTCCTGGCAGCCGGCCCGGGACCTGGACACGCCAGGCCGCCTGCGGCTCCGGCTGACCTTCCCGCGCGGTGCGACCCCTCTCGGCCGCGCCTCCGGGTTCTGCGTCCAGGCGCTGGTGGACCCCTCCCAGTACCTCATGCTGCAGAGCTCCGGCACGCGCCTCGGCCTCGACACGACCACGCCGGGCGTCTTCCGCCTGACGAAAACGGGGTCAGGAACCGTTTCGGTCGGGGGTGGCGGAGAAACGGTTCCTGACCCCGTTTTCGTCGCGCCCCCTGCTGCTGAGCCGCTCTTCGCGCTGGAACTGAAGCAGCGCGGGAAGCCCTGGCCCGATCCGCGCTACTGGCTCTACCCGAAGGACGGCCGCCTCGTCAGCGCGCGGAAGCTCAGCGACTCCCAGGCCGAGATCGCGTGCAGCTTCCTCGACGGGAAGCTCGTCGCGACCGCGACGGTCTCGGTGGGAGATGGCGACGAGGGCGAATGGAGCCTGCGGATCGAGAACGCCTCGGAGTGGGATGTCCTGACCTTCAGCTTTCCCCGGCTGGCGGGCCTGAAGATCGGCGACAGCGGCTACGATGACCGCTGGCTGAACACGAATCGCTATGGCCCCTGGATGGCGGGCTTCCCGCCGGAGGATCGGCCGTACCCCGGTTGGGGCGCGTTGGGCTTCGTGGACCTCTACGATGAGAGCGCCGGGCTCTCCTTCGCAACGCGGGAACCGGTCGACGGGACAACGAACTTCCTCCTGCGCTCGATGGAGCGCCTCTCGGGGGAAACCTGCCGCCTGGAGGCGCAGAAGGAGCACTGCGTTGCGGCGGGTGAGACGCGGACGTGGACGTATGCCGTGCGGCTGCACGCGGGTGACTGGCATGCGGCCGCCGACGCCTACGGTGATTGGTTCCGGCGGGAGTTCGGGGAGGCGGACTTCCCCGACTGGGCACGCGACTCCAACGGCTGGGTGCAGACCAGCTGCGCTCTTAGCGATGCCTCCTACCAGTGGCCGCAGCTGCTCGGCCTGTACGAGACCGGCCGACGAATGGGGATCACTCACGCGCAAGTGTGGGGGCAGTTTGGCAGCAACACCTGCGCCTCAGTCTGGTGGCCCTCGCCGAAGTACGGTTCGGCGGAGGAGTTCGCCGATGCGAACCGCCGCATCCGCGAGCAGGGCGGGCACATCGGCTACTACTTCCTCTACGATCGCGAGAACCGCTACAACGTCATCGACACCGCGACCGTCGACGGCTACCTGCCGCGGAGGCTCTACCCCCCCGACATGCCGCAGGTCACGCCCGAGGCACTCATCCAGGGCGCGATGGTGAGCGACCCGGAGGGGAAGGTCACCGCCTGGCCGGCGACCGACGCGGAGATGAGCGCGTTCAAGGCCGGGCTGGCGAAGCTGCTGGCCGAGGGGAAGATGACCACCTGGGCGGACACGGAGACGTGGCCCAGACACTCGATGGCCGTGATGAACCCCCAGGACGAGGGCTGGCAACGCTGGCTTGAGCTGGCGGCGATCGACTACTACGTAAAGCGTTGGCACTGCGACACGGCCTACGAGGACGTGCTCGGATGCGGGAACCCCGGCCGCTCCTTCGACCTGCGGCGCGGCGATCACGGGCAGGTCTACAACACGGAGATGGCCCTCGCACAGCGTCTCGCCGAGGCGGGCCGTCGGGCGGATCCCGACTTCACCCTCATCGCCGAGGGCAAGCAGGAGCTGGTGACCCGCTGGGCGATGGGCATGGCGAGCAGCCAACACTACGGCTGGATCGACCACGCCGCCCATCGGTATACCCACCCCGACCACATCCTCTTCCTCGGCGGCTCCAACGGCGGCTACCAGCAGATGTACGCCAACTGCGAGCGCGCGTACCTCTTCGGCTCGCGCTTCGATCTGATCCTGACGGGCGACGTGTATGACATCCGCCGAATCGTCACCTTCCGCGAGGGCCTCAAGCGCTTCTTCACCCGGGCCCGCTATCGCGATACGGTCGGGCTGCGTGTCGAGGGCGAGGGGATCGAGGCAACGCGCCACGACCGCCTCGACGCGGGCGCGCAGTCGATTCTCGCGACCGTCGTCAACCGCAGCGGGGCGACCGACGGGGTCCTCGCCATCGATCCGACGGCCCTGGGTAGCGCAACCTACGGCGCCTTCTGGCTGCAAGACGACTGGACGGTTCAGCCCGCCGCGCTAACCTCGCGACAGGGCTGGGTGTCAACGACCATCCCGCCCAACCCGGCGAGCGCGCTGCTCCTCGTCGCACGGGCACCCGAAGGCGAGGACCTCCTCGGCGGCCTCCTCCCGGAGCGCACCCCAAACGGCTGGCGCGCGAGGGTCTGGCTCGCGAACCTCACCCCGAGCGCCCGCACGGTGCAAGTGACGCTGCAGGGCCCCGGCCTCCCGACCGCCCCAGAGCCGGTCGCCCTCCCCGGAAACGGGGTCAGGAACCGTTTTGTCGAGATGGACGAGGGAAGTCGGACGGAAACGGTTCCTGACCCCGTTTTTGGGGACGTGACCCTCCTCGCCGAGGGCAAGCCCCTTGCGCGCAACTTCCTCTACCCCCTGCTGGAGGACGGCTCCTTCGAGCAGGACGGCACGCCCCTCGCCGATGCGCCCGACGGCGAGCGCGCCGTGCACTTCGGCCCGGCCGAGGGCTGGCAGGGCACCTACCGCCTCCTGAACCTCGTCCCCGGCCGGCGCTACCAGGCCGGCGTTACCGCCCGCCGCACCGGTACACAGGGCGAGATGTACGGCCTCGTCCGGATGCGCGATGGGGAGCAGTGGCACTACGCCAGCCTCAACTTCCCCGAGCAGCCGCTGAACGAGTGGGTCGATCTCACCGTCGACTTCGAGGCTCCGCCGACCCTCCGTGAGGCCAACCTCTACCTCTACAACTCGAAGTCGGAGGCAACCGTCGATTACGACAGGCTCTGGGTGAGAATGGTGGAGTGACCTGCCATCGGCCCCCCGGGCGTGCAGGTGCGCGTGGGCCGCAGAGGGGAACTGAGACGACGCAGCAACGCCTGGGCCGGTGTACGGAGTAGCGCCATGACCTCCCGCGAACGCGTCCTCGCCGCCGTCAACCACCGGGAGCCCGACCGCGTCGCCGTCGACTTGGGCTCGACGGCCGTCACGGGCATCTCGGCGAGCACCCTCTCGCAGTTGCGGTTGGCCCTCGGTCTCGATGGCCCCGGCGATCGGGTGAAGGTGATCGAGCCGTACCAGATGCTCGGCGAGGTCACGGACGATCTGCGGGAGGCGCTGGGCATCGATACGGTCGGTCTCGGCCGCCGCGCGACGCTCTTCGGCTTCGAGAACCGGGATTGGAAGCCCTGGGAGCTCTTCGACGGGACACCCGTCCTCGTGCCCGGGGCGTTCAACACGCAGCCCAACCCCGACGGCAGCCTCTACATGTACCCGCAGGGCGATCGGCACGCCCCGCCGAGCGGCAAGATGCCTGCCGGGGGCTTCTACTTCGACTCGATCATCCGTCAGGAGCCGCTCAACGAGCGGGCGCTGGACCCGCAGGACAACCTCCAGGAGTTCCAGCCGATCTCGCGCCGCGACCTCGCGTCCTTCGAGGTGGAGGCGTGCCGCCTCCACGAGAAGACCGACCGGGCGCTGGTGGCGAACTTCGGCGGGACGGGCTTCGGCGACATCGCCCTGGTGCCCGCACCGTGGCTCAAGCACCCGAAGGGCATCCGCGATGTCGAGGAGTGGTACGTCTCCACGGTCGCGCGGCGCGACTACGTGCTGAAGGTGTTCGAGGGCCAGTGCGAGATCGCCCTGGGCAACCTCGCGCGCATCGCGGAGGTCGTGGGCGACCGCGTCGCGGTCGTCATGCTCACCGGCACGGACTTCGGCACCCAGCGCGGGCCGTTCATCTCGCCCCAGGCCTACCGCGAGCTCTATCAGCCCTTCCACAAGGCCCTGAACGACTGGGTGCACCGGCACACCGCCTGGAAGACGTTCATCCACACCTGCGGCGGAGTCGAGCCGCTCATCAACGACTTCATCGAGGCCGGCTTCGACGTGATGAACCCCGTGCAGTGCTCTGCCGAGGGCATGGACCCGCGCCGGCTGAAGGGCGAGTACGGCGACCGGATCACCTTCTGGGGCGCGGGCGTCGACACGCAGCAGACCCTGCCCTTCGGCACGCCTGACGAGGTCCGCCGCGAGGTGCTCGAGCGTCTCGAGATCTTCGCGCCCGGCGGCGGCTTCGTCTTCAACCCGATCCACAACGTTCAGCCGCGCACCCCGGTCCAGAATCTGCTGGCGATGTTCGACGCCCTGCGAGAGTTCGGAGGTCGCCCATGAGGCTCGTCGCTGCTGTCCTCCTGGTCCTTCTGAGCGCTTCCCTCCGCGCCGCGCCCCTTCCCTGGCGGTGGGTCTATGTGTCCCGCAACCTGACCCGCGACCAGGACGTGGGGGACATCGAGCGGATCGTCAACACCGCCGCGGACCACGGGCTCAACGGCATGGTCCTCACCGGCGCCTTCGACACCCTCGACCTGCGGGACGCGACCTACTTCGGGCGCCTGGAGCAGGTCAAGGCCCTCTGCGCCGCCCGGGGAATCGAGATCATCCCGATTCTGTACTCGGCGGGCTACGGCGGCGGCGTCCTCGCCCACAACCGCAACCTCGCCGAGGGCCTGCCGGTCAAGGACGCGCTTTTCTCCGTGCAGAGCGGGGAGGCCCGGATCGTCCGGAACCCGGCCCTGGTGTTCGCCCACAACGGGGACTTCGAGCGCTTCCAGGGCGACCGCTTCGAGGGGCTCCGCTTCCATGACGAACCAGGCGTCCTGAGCTTCGCCGACACCGAGGTGTTCCACGACGGGGCGGCTTCGCTGCGCTTCGAGGACGTCGGCCGCAACCAGCACGGCCACGGGCGGGTCATGCAGGAGTACCCCGTCTCTCCCTACCAACAGTATCGGGTTCGCGTGTGGCTGAAGACCCAGGACTTG
>VGFB01000029.1 GCA_016869015.1 Armatimonadota bacterium | reverse complement strand
ACTTGCCCTCGTGGCGGGGCTCGCCCACGCGGACGGTGATCTGCGGACCCGCGGCGTCCCCAACCTGGCCGAGGGAGCCAGGGCCGAGGGGTCGTGCTCGGCGGGGGCCGTGGGAGCGAAGTACGGCATCGACAGCGCCACGGACGGCAGCCTGCAGACGTGGTGGGCGTCCTGTGACCACCCCCAGTACCCGGTCACGGTCCGGCTGACGTTTCCCCAGGCGATCCCCCTGGACACGCTGGCGTTCGTGCAGACCGACAACCCGACGATCTACACGAACTGGAAGACGCTCCTGATCGCCTTCTCAGACGGAAGCACCGTTGAGGAGCAGTTGGGGGACTCGGCGGCGCCGGTGGTGCTGCGTTTCGAGCGGCGGACGACCGAGTGGCTGGAGCTGACTATCGTGGAGGCCCATGATCCGACGCAGCATTACGTGACGCTGCGCGAGGTCATGGTCTTCGACGACCGGGAGCAGAAGGTGAGCATCAAGATGCCCCCCGCGGAGGGCTGGAAGAACCCCGACCTCACGCCTCAGGGCCGCGCCGAGCATCCGTGCGTGTACCTGACGCCCGAGGACGTGGCGCGCGCCCGCCGGCGGATCGAGACCGACGAATGGGCGCGGCAGTGGTTCGCGGCGACGAAGGCGAGCGCCGACGAGTGGGTCGCCAAGGACGAGGCGTGGATCGCGTCGATAATTCCGGCGGAGGGCGCCTGCTTCGCCTACGGCTTCACGGGCTGCCCGATCTGTCGCGCATCGTGGGGGCAGTGGGGCGGGGCGCGCTGCAACTTCGAGATGCCCGGGCAGGTCACGTGCGCCAACGGCCACGTGCTGCCGGATGCCGAGCACCCCGACCCGGGCACCGGGCATGTCGGGCCCGACGGGCGCATTCACTACTTCGTCGGCTCGTACAACGCCTGGGTGGTCGAGACGCTGCAGTTCAAGGCGCTCCAGCCGCTGGCTTACGCCTACACGCTGACCGGGGACGAGCAGTACGCGAACCGCGCCGCCGACCTCCTCGACCGCCTCGCGGTGATCTACCCCAGTTGCGACAAGGGCTCGTGGGACTACCCCAGCAACCCGCCCAGCGGGCGGTTCTGCCGCCCGTGGTATCAGGTTGCCCGCGTGCTGATCCACTTCGTGGACTGGTACGACCAGATCCACGGCAGCCCGACGCTCGACCGGCCCTCGGCGCATGAGGGGCTGACGCGTCGCGAGAACATCGAGACGAACCTGCTGCAGAACGGGGCGCGGTACTGCTACGAGCAGTCGCTGCACGGCCGGCTGCACAACGGCGAGGCCGACTACATCCGGGGCGCGCTGGCGGTCGGGTGCTGCCTGGGGATTCCGTGGTACATCGACTGGGCCTACGACGGGCCTTACGGCGTGCTGAACATGGTGCGCAACAACGTCGACCGGGACGGCCGCTACTTCGAGACCTCCACCATGTACGCCGACCACACCCGCGAGTTGTACCTGACCTTTGCCGAGCCGCTGCTGAACTACCGGAGCGAGAAGTACCCGGCCGGCGTCAATCTCTACGACGACCCGCAGTTCCGGAGCTTCTACGTGCTGCCGCAGTCCTCCATCGCCTGCCTGGGCAAGTCGCCGCGCTTCGGGGACTCCGGGCCGGACACGGTGCGCTCGTTTCTGCCCGGCCGCCCGGAGTCGGCCTTCGACCGGCGCCTGGCGGAACGCCTCCATGCCCGCGTCAACGATCCGGGCGCGAAGGCGAGATTCGCCGCGCTGCTGGGCTTCCTGAGCGGGAACGATGTCGCGGCGGCCCGGAACGCCGGCGCGGAGCTGCCGTGGCTGCTCTTCCACGGCACAGAGCCGCCGGAGGGCAACGAGGCGGCGCTTGATGCGCGCCTGGATCGGCGGATCCGCCGGTCCGACTTCCTGGGCCAGAAGGGCATCGGTATCCTGCGTGGGGGCAGCGGCCAGGCGGCCCAGGCGGCGCTCCTGCGCTTCGGTCCAACGCTGAACCACGGGCACCTCGACGACCTGAACCTCAGCTACTACGCTCTGGGATACGAGCTGACGTACGACCTGGGCTACGGCCTCGGCAGCACGCACACGCAGGTGGGCTGGGCGAAGCAGACGGCGAGTCACAACCTGGTGCTGGTGGATGAGACGCCCCAGGGCGCCGACGGCAGTGGGACGGGCGGGAGCCTGCATCTGTTCGCCGATCTGCCCGGCCTGAAGCTCATGGAGGCCTCCTCGGAGAGCAGCTACGCACGGCAGGGGGTGAGCACATACCGGCGGCTGGTGGCGCTGATCGGCGAGGGGCCCGAGAGCTACCTGCTGGACATCTTCCGGGTTGTCGGGGGCCGGCAGCACGACTACCTCCTGCACTCCTTCGGCACCGAGGCGGAGTTCGGGGGCGTGGCTCTGGGTGAGGCACAGCCGGGCTCGCTGGCCGGGGCGGACACAAGCTGGGGCGAGCAACAGCTCAACGACGGCGACATGGCGGGTCATCCCAACCAGCCCTATTGGAGCCCCCCGCCCGGCAACGGGTTGGGTTTCCTGATGGCCCCGCAGCGCGGCCGCACGGACGGGACCTGGACGGCGACGTGGCCTGTGCCCGAGGGTGACGGCTTCCTCCGCCTGACGATGCTCGGGGAGCCCGACACGGAGGTCATCTCCGCTTGGGCGCCGGGCATTCTACCGAACCAGCCGAAGGCACGGTATGCCATCGCCCGGCGTCAGGGGCAGGACCTGGCCGGCGCCTTCATCGCCCTCATGGAGCCGTATGGACGCCGCCTGGACGGCACGGCCATCGAGGCCGGGGCGCTCGGCGGCGGCGCGGAGGCTACGGGCGGCGAGGTGAAGTACCTCGACAACCTGCGGGTGCTGCTGCACAAGGCCGAGCAGGCCGGGGATGAGCTGCGGTGGACGTTCGAGGTCGCGGACGCAGGCGACTACGCGATCGCCCTCGATCACTACCAGTCACCCTCGTATGGGCGAACCCAGCTCCTGATCGATGGGGAGCCGGTCGGCCGGCCGATGGTCGGGACGGCCTCCTCAACCCAGGCCGCGCCGTTGGCCCACCTGGGAACCGTACGCCTCGGGGCCGGCCGACATCAGGCGGCGCTCAGGGCGGTCGCCGATGACGGCGCGGGGCACTTCTGGTTCGGGTTCCGAGCGCTCTGGCTGTTGGAGCCCGCGGCGGCCGACGACGCGGGGCCGCGCCCCTTCATCCGCTCCGCCGAGTGCCTCGCGGGCCCCGAAGACCCCCACTTGCCCACGGGGGCTCTCGTGACGCTCGAGGGCGCGGGCGAGCGTCAGGACGTGTTCCTCTCCGCCGGAGACGCCGACCGCGAGCGCGCGTTCGGCGCGGGCGACCGCGCCATCCGGCTGCAAGGCGCCTTCGCGCATCTGCGGACCGAGGGCAACCGGCCGCGGGAGGCGCATCTGATCGGCGTGAAGCGGCTGGTGGTCGGCGATCTGACCCTCGAGTGCGCGGAGGCGGAGCACGTCGGGGAGGTACGCGCTACGGCCGGTGAGCGTGCGGCGTTCGAGACCGGCGCGCGCCTACCTGCGGACGGGCGCCTGAACGGGGAGTTGGTCCTGTTCTCCAACCCGGGCTACAGCCGGAACACGGCGTACCGCATCGCGGAGATCGAAACGCTGCCTGACGGCTCCCGGGTCACGCTCGAGAGTCCCTCCTTCGTCCTGGGCACCGGCATCCTGGAGGACGACCCGCGGAATGGGCGCGAGTTGACCAGCCTGCTGGCGCACGAGTACGCGCGCAGCGACAGCCCGCCGGGCACGCAGTTCCTGAGCGGGAAGCTCCTCCGGGGCGAGGGGTTTGCCACGCGCGTCATCCGTACCCGTTTCGGGCAACTGATGGACTACGAGGTCCAGAGCACGGACGGCATGGCCGCCGGGGACGAGTTCGTCATCCTCGATGTCCAACCCGGTGACGCCTTCCGCATCCCGACGCTGGCCTACGTCCAGTGGGATGGGGGCGAGGCCTTCAAGGGGCGGGCCACAACGACGGTCGATATCCTGAGGGACGTTCAACGCCTCGGCACGATCGGTCCTTCACCCGGGTAGGCACTGCACCCTTGCGCATCTGCGCCGCAGCCGACATCCACTATCCCCGCACCCATGCGACCCGCTGCGCGGGCCTGGCGCGGGCGATGTGCGAGTCGGGCGCCGAAGTGCTGGTGCTGGCGGGCGACATTTCGGCCGGCGAGGAGAAGCACTACCGCAAGCTACTCCGCTTGTTCGGCGACTTCGAGGGACCGAAGCTGTTCGTCCCCGGCAACCATGACCTCTGGAGCCTCTCGCGTCATCCGAACACGCCCCACCGCTACCACGACACGTTGCGGCACATCGTGGAGCGCCAGGGGTTCAGGTACCTGCCCGGCGATCCGCTGGCGCACGGCCGGGTGGGGTTCGTCGGGACCGTGGGCTGGTACGACTACGCCTTCCGCCAACCCCAGCCGCCCCAGCCCGGCCTGCGGGTAACGCCTCTCCGGGCGGTCCGCACGCGCCAGGGGCCCGAGTTCGTGGGCGATCCGGCGCGACGGGAAGTGCCGTGGGAGGAGCTCACCCCGGCCGACTACGCCGGGCACGCCCTGGCGTGGCGCGCGGAGGACGCCATCAAGCGAGTGGTCTGGAACGATGGGCTCCACGTGCGCTGGGGCGACACGGACGCCGAGACGGTCGAGCGGCTGAGGGATGAGCTGGCCGCGGACATCGCGGCCATCGAGGAGCGGGTCGACTACTGGGTCGCCGTGCTGCACTTCCTGCCCTTCGCCAAGCTCCTCGGCGAGCCCGCCCAGGACATCGAGGCGGCGTATGTCCGCGCGTTCCTGGGAGCGCCGGCCTTCGGCCGTCTCCTCGCGGAGCACCCCAAGTGCCGCCTGGTGCTCTGCGGCCACCGCCACGAAGCGCAGGTCCTGTCCGTGGGCGACATGGTGCTCGCCAACTGCAGCGTGGGAGACGGCAAGGCCGGGCCGCTCCTGCTGACCGTCGAGTGAACGGCGGTTGGGGCTTCGCGCCGCTCTCAGAGCCTCAGGAAGTTACGCAGGATCTCCAGGCCGGGTTTGGTGAGGATCGACTCCGGGTGGAACTGCACGCCCTCCGTCGGGTGCTCGCGGTGGCGGAGGCCCATGATCTCCCCTTGGTCCGTCTCCGCCGTGATCTGCAGGCACTCCGGGAGGTCGTCGCGGTAGACGAGCAGCGAGTGGTAACGCACCGCCTCGAAGGGGTTGTCCAGCCCCTCGAACAGCCCCTTCCCGTCGTGGTGAATGAGGCTCGTCTTGCCGTGCATCGGGCGCTGCGCCAACCCCACCGTCCCGCCGAAGGCGTGCCCCATGCACTGATGGCCCAGACAAACGCCCAGAATGGGCAGCTTCCCGCTGAACTCCAGCAGCGCCTCACACGAGATCCCCGCCTTGGGTGGATCACACGGCCCGGGGCTCACGACCAGGCGCGACGGCTTGCGCTCCGCGATCTCAGCCACCGTGATCTTGTCGTTGCGGTGCACCTCGACCTCTTCCCCCAGGCTTGCGAGGTACTGGTAGAGGTTGTACGTGAATGAGTCGTAGTTGTCGATCATCACGATCATCGCGCCGTCCTCCTTGCCCGTTGCGCCGTTCTCACCACGCTACCCGTCACTCGCCGCCGGAGCCCCCATGCCCTTCTCCGCCAGCTGCAGGGCGTCCAGCAGCGCGCCGGCTTTCGCGAGGGTCTCGTCGTACTCGGCGTCGGGGTCGCTGTCGGCGACGATGCCGCCGCCGGCCTGAACGTAGGCCATCTTGCCGCGCATTACGATCGTGCGAAGCGTGATGCACGTCCCCATCTCGCCGCCGAAGCCGAAGTACCCAATCACCCCGCCATAGGGTCCCCTGCGGACGGGCTCCAGCTCATCGATGATCTCCATCGCGCGGATCTTCGGGGCCCCCGACAGCGTTCCGGCCGGAAACGTGGCCCGGAGGAGGTCGAACTGGTCCTTGTCGGCCCGCAGCCGCCCGGTGACGTTGCTGACGATGTGCATCACGTGGCTGTACCGCTCAACGGCCATCAGCTCATCGCACTCCACACTGCCCGGCTCGCACACGCGCCCGATGTCGTTGCGGTGCAGATCAACAAGCATGATGTGCTCGGCCTGTTCCTTCTCGTCGGCGAGGAGCTCCGCCGCGCGCGCTCGGTCTTCCTCGTCGGTGGCGCCCCGGCGCCGCGTGCCCGCCAGAGGACGGGTCCTCACGGCTCCCTTCTCCTCTTCCACCAGCAGCTCGGGCGAGGCGCCGATGAGCTTCACATCGCCGAAGCTCAGGTAGAACATGTAAGGCGACGGGTTGACCGTTCGCAGCGCCCGGTAGACGTCGAAGGGGTCTGCGTCCACCTCTCTCGCCATGCGGTGGCTCAGGACCACCTGAATGATGTCGCCGTTGACGATGTACTCCTTGGCTCGGAGCACCTTCTCGCGATGTGTCTCCCGCGTCATGGTTGAGGGGTATGTGGTTGGGTCCACCGCGGGCACGCTGTCGGCCGTGCAGACAAAGGGACGAAGGGGCGGGCGCGGGTCCCGGAGGACTTCGGTCACCCGGTCGATCCGTCCGATGGCGCGCTCCCAGGCCTGATCCACATCTGCACCGTCTTCCAACCAGGAGTTGGTGAGGACCCGAACCGAGTGGTTCACATGGTCGAAGCGTACTATGGTGTGCGCGAACATCATGTCGCATTCAGGGAGCTGACGGTTGTCGGGAGGCATATTCGGGAGATGCTCGAAGTGGCGTACCATGTCGTAGCCGACGTAGCCCACTGCACCGCCGCAGAAGCGGTCCCAACCGGCGATCGGCACGAAACGGTACCCGCCCATCAGGGACTGCAGCTCGTGAAGCGCGTCGCGGCCCTCGGGCAGTATCCGCAGGTCCTCGTGGGCCCTGTCCTTGTGGCCCCGCTGAGTGATCGTAACCGCATTGCCAGAGCTCCTGAAGTGCCGGTACGGGTCAACTGCCACGTAGCTGTACCGGGCGTTCTCCAGACTGCCGGCGGCACTCTCCAGTAGGAAGCCGTACCCGCTCTTTGAGGCCGCGCGGAGCTTGGCGAACGCCGTGACAGGGGTGTCCAGGTCGGCCACGACGTCCCGATAGACTGGAACGAGGTTGCCCTGTTCGGCTCGCTTCCTGAACTCCTGAAGGTTCGGGACGACCATCGTGTCACGCTCCTTGGGGTGCGTCGGCGGCGCGCGGGTTAGCCCCGCCTGCCGGCCCGCAAGGACATCCGCCGTTCCCGGCGAATAGCACGCCGTTCGCCGGACAACAAAAAAGGCCGCTTGCGGTCCGGATGCCCCGATCGCTTGCGGCCTGATTGAGTCCTCTCGCGCGAACGCGCGACCTCGGCCACGCAAGCTCAGGGCTTGCGCCAGCACCACCAGTAGCCGAAGGTCCCGCGGTCTCGCATCGTGGCAGGAGTGTAGCGGAAGTTGTCCGGCGTGTCAAGCCGTGGCGGCCCGCACCCAAGCCCGCGTCCCGGAAGCCGGCCCATGACCCACGCCTCCCGCTGTCCGGCGCTCGCTCAGGAACTGCACTCCGGGGCCTCGCTACGCGTGGCGGAGCTGCTCTGCGGGGGAGAGACGGACCGCGGGCGACTCCTCGAGGCCGCCGCGGCGCTTACGGAAGGTCGGACACCGACGGCGCGACGCCGGGCCGCCGCGACCGTTCTGACGCGCCTCGGGGTCGGGCGTCGGCGGATGGCGCGGCCCTTGGGCCTGCATCGACTGCTCGTGGGGCTGGACCTGCGTGCCGCGCGGCAGCTGCTGACCTACGTCGTGGCGCTCCGGGAACCGATGCTGGCGGGGATCGTCGACGAGGTGCTGCATCCCTACTTCACCGAACGCGCCACCCCGCGGGGTATGACCACCGAGGAGTTCTCGGCGGTGAACGCGAACGGGCTGTTCGAGGTGGCGGGAGCGATCACGCACGCGGCGGTGGCCGAGTTCGTTCGTCGGCGGTACGCCCTTCGTGACGCCTCGGCGACCCGGCGGGCGCTGCGGGTGTTGGGGAAGGGCGGCATTCTCGGCTCGGCCTGGATGTCGCGCGCAAGCGGGCGGTGCCGGGGGCACTTCCCGGTGATCGGCCTGCCGGACATCGCGTGCTTCGCGTATGCCCTTCACGCCGTCTACGCCGACGAGGGCCGGGTCCGGGTCGACCGCGTGCGGGCGGGGCTCTTCGTGCGGTTGTTCCTGCTGCGGCCGATTGCCGTGGACTACCTTCTGGCCCGGGCCCACGAACACGGCCTGGTCCGGAACCCGCGCTCGGAGATCGCGGAGCTGCCGTACGCCTCCCTCGAGGAGGCCGTGGAACCAATCTTGCACGCACACCGGATGGAGAGATAGCGCGTGGAGAGGCCTACGGGTCCGGCTGAGCCCGGACGCCGCAACGCCCGAGTGACCGACCTTGTGCAGGCCGCCCCGCTGGAGCGGGCCGTGCAGCTCGACCAGGTGATCGGTCTGCGCGCCGCCCTGGAGCGCGAGGGCGATCGCCTGACCGCCGACACCCAACGCCGGCTCCACGACATGGTCGGCGGCTACCTCGGCGACAACCCGGAGAACGAGGCCGCACTGGGCGCCATGCTCGCCTCGCTGACGCGCGCCGAACGCCACGGCGGCGCGTTCTACCTGCACGGCCTCGCCGGAGTGGGCAAGTCGCATCTGCTGGCGCTGGTGGGGCTGTTATGCGAATCGGCCGCGGCCCGCGAGCTCTTCGTCGCAACCCATCCTGCCTTCGCCTACCTGTGCCGCGCCTTGGGAGAGGCGCCCGGACTGCTGGTGATCATGGCCGACCTGACCGCGCACCGCGGCCAGCAGGAGCAGCTGGAGGATGCCCTCTTCCAGTGCGCCGAAGATGAGTTGCGCCGCCCGCGGTACGGGGTGGAGGTGCCGCTGACCGAGCTCACCCACGCGCTCTGGATGATCGACCGCTATCTGGTGCCGGGGCACCGGGACGAGCTGAACGCCGCCGTGGCGGAGAACGTCCCCGGCTTTGAGAGCTGGGACCATCTGCGCGCCTCCAGCCCGGTCGGCGCCCTGCGCGTCGCGCGACGGATCGTGAAGGACGTGGGGCTGCCCATCGACTTCCGCCAGTCCCGCGTCGAGCGCCTGGCGGCCCTGTTGGAAGCTGTCCGCCAGCTTGAGCTGGGCGGGGTGCTCTGGCTGGTGGACGGCCTGACGCCCTTCCTGGCGGCCTCAAACCCGCGTGGCATCGGCGTCGACTTCGACTTCCTCTCCTTCCTCGCCCAGCGCGCGAAGATCACGCCCTTGTGGACCGTCCTGGCGCTGCGGCACAGCCCGGAAGCGCTCGCCGAGACGCACCCCTACGCCGTCGGGCAGGTCGAGTCCCACGCCGAGGGCTCCTTCGCGCTCTCCCCCGCGCACATCCGCCACGTGGTCGCCCGCCGCGTCGTGCTCCGGCCGGACCCGGTCGCCTTCGCGGAGTCCATGGAGCAGATCCACGCCGCCCACACCCGCCGGACGGGGGTGGAGCCGTTCACGGGGGCCGAGCTGAGCGACTCGTACCCGGTTCACCCCTTCACGCTGCGGTGCGTCGAGTCCATTGCCAGCCGGCTGTTCTCCGAGGTGACCAGCCTTCCCGCCTTCGCCCAGGCAGCGGTGACCGGCGACGCCTCCCGCGGCATGATGGCGGGTGAGGCCCGCCCGTTCGGCCGCCTCGTCTCCCCGGCCGAGGCCTACGACTACTTCGAGTCCCAGATCGCCCACCATCCCGATGTGTCCGTCTACGCCTTCGATGTGGTCGACTACTACGCCCGCAACTCCGACACGATTGTGCCCGGGCGACAGAGCCTCTGTCTGTCTCTCGCCAAAGCCCTGGTCTTCGCCCGTCTGGCCAATGAGGCGCCGACCGTCGCCGAGTTGACCGATGCCCTCTTCCCCGCCGTCGAGCATCCGGACTCGCCCCTTGCGGAGGTCGAGGACACGCTGGCGAAGATGCGGCTGAAGGGCCGCTTTGTCGAGGTCCGCGAGCAGGCGGGGGAGGGGGCCAACCTCTACCGCGTCGATGCGCGCACGACCTTCGCCGACGCCGCCCGCCGGCGCCTCGCGGCCATGAAGTCGACGCTCGAGGACACCGATGCCCGCATCCGCGAGTACCTCGTCGCCGTCGCCTCGGACGCGTCCCTCCCCCTCGGCGAGCTGGCCATGGGGGCCTGTCAGCACGAGATCGAGTGGCACAACACGACGCGCTACGTCGTCCTGGAATCGGCCAACATCGCCGCCCTCCAGCCCGGTGATCTGACCGATCGGATGGGTCTGCTCTCCGACTCCGCAACGCTGGAGGACTGCGCCATCTACATCGCGGACGTCGTGCAGGCCCCGGTGCAGCGTGAGCGCTGGCTGGCCCTCGCTCGCTCGCTCAGCGAAGCGCGATGGGCGGCCGGGCTCATCGTCTGGGCGCCGCGTCCGCTGACGGAGAACGAGGCCGACACCGTGAAGTCGGGTCTCGCCTGCCGCCTGCTGCTCCAGGAGCCCGGGCTGTCGGCCAATCCCGAGGCGGCCGGCCTCCGCCGGCGCCTCGAGGAAGAGCGCGCGGCGCTGGACCAGGAGGTCCGTACCATCATCTCCGCGGCCTACTACGAGGGGCAGGCGCTCAACAGCCGGGGCGTCGTGCTCTCGGCCGACGAGCTGGGGCCCCTGCGCGGGGACTGGGGCGGCGCGCTTACGGCGATGGCCTCCCACGCGCTCAGCCGCCTCTTTCCGGGGTTCCCTCCCATCGCGCCGTCCCGCCGCCTCGACGGTCCGGGGGAGATCGACCGGCTCGTGGCGGAGTTCGTGTGGCCTGGAGAGGCCCCCGTGGATCCGGAGAGCCCGCTGCACGGCTTGATCGCAGGCTATGCCAAGCCGCTGGGACTCGCGGCCGTCGACGGCGCCCGCTGGGTCGCCCAGGCCGAGGGGTCGGCCGTGCGGGCCGTCGTCGACCACATCCGGCGGCGAGATACCACCCCCGAGCACGAGGCCGGTCCGGCCTTCGACTGCGTCGACCTGGCGCTTCACCTGATGAAGGCCGAGTTGGGGCTGCCCGGCGAGTTGAGCGAGCTCACCCTCGCGGTGCTCATCCGCACCGGTCAGTTGGTCGCGATCGACGCGCAGGGCGTCACACTGCCCTGGCGCCTCGTGAAGCTGCCGTTGCGGTCCAGCGTGAAGTCCGTGGCCCGCGCGCCCGCGCTTCGCATGGCGGAGTGGCAGGAGCTGGGGCGACTCGCCCGGGCCATTCTGGGCGTTGGGGTCGTCTCTCCGAACCGAGCGACGCAGCAGTCTCTCTGGGAGCAGTTCCTTACCGCGCGCGACGAGTATGCCCGCCACTCCGCGCGCGTCAAGGCACAGCTGCAGGAGCTCGCCGCCCGCCTGGGCCACGGTGGACAACGCTGGGAGGAGACCCGACAGGCCCTCGCCGCCCTCGACCACTTCTTCAGCGCCTTCGACGAGACCCTCCCGGCCCCGGCCGGCCTTCGGCAGGCTCTGTCGCACGCCACGCCATACCTGGGAGCCGCCGGTGGTCGGGCGCAGCTGCGGACGCTCTTCGACTTCGCCCAGGACCTCGATGACTTCCTCCGCGGTCCGGCCAAGGACATCCTGGCCATCCATGCCTACGTCCACGATCCGAGCCTGACCATCGACAACCACTCGGAGCTCATCCGCATCCGCAACCGCCTCCTGCAGTATCTGAGCTCCGGCGAGGCGCTCTTCCGCGACCGCTCCCAGCTCGTGCGCACCGCGCAGGCCTTCATGACGGCCTACCGCCGGGCCTACCTCGCCTGTCACGCCGCCCAGCACCGGCCCGCGCGGTTCGAGCCCTACGCGACGCTCCGCGAGTCCACCGAATACCAGGCGCTCGATCGGCTGTCCCGGCTCGCGGTCGAGGTCAAGGTCGGCCGCGATGCCATCGACGGCATCATCGAAGACCAGCTGGCGCAACGGTGCGCCGTCTCGGGCCTCGCCGAGGCGCTCAACGAGCGGCCCACCTGTCCCCGATGCGCGCTGCGCCTCGACGACGAGATCCGGCTCATGACGGTCGAGCAGATCCGGGAGGCAACGGTCGAGGCCATCTGGTCGTATATCGAGGAGATCAACGGGCCGACCATCTCCGCCGCCATCGCCGGGTATGTGGAATCGCTGGGCCCCGACAGCGAGGCCCGCCGGGCCCTCGACCGCGCGACGGCCCTACGTCCCAGGGCCCGGCCCCGCGAGGTCCTGGCCGCCTTCACCGAGGACGTGATCGCCCATCTGAACCGCGCCCTGGGCGGCCAGCTCGTGCATTCCCGCCGGCTGGACGTGCTGGCGGCCAAGCTCGTCGACCGTACGCTGACACCCGCCGAGATCACGCGCCTCTTCCACTCGTGGCTGCACGAGGAGGGCGAGCTGGGCGATAGCGACTTGGTCATCGTAGATCACTGAGCCACTACCCGCGCTCTGCCTCGGAGAGGCCTGATGCAGGATACTCTGCGCACCGCCGTCGCCGAAGCCTTCGCCGCCGCCGTGGCCTCCGGAGCGGTGCCGCCCGTCGAGCTGCCCGACTTCGTCATCGAGACGCCGCCCCGCGCCGACATGGGCGACTTCGCGTGCAATGTCGCGATGGTGCTCGCGCGCGCCGCGAAGATGCCCCCGCGAGCTGTCGCGCAGGCCATCATCGATCATCTACCCTCGGGCCTGCCTCTCGAACGGGTCGAGATCGCGGGCCCCGGATTCCTCAACCTGTTCCTCTCCCCTACCTGGCTCCACGACAGCCTCCGGCGCTGCCTGACGCTCGGAGCGGACTATGGACGCTCCGAGCTGGGCGGCGGGGCGAAGGTGCAGATCGAGTTCGTGTCCGCCAACCCCGTCGGACCGCTGCACATCGGGAACGCCCGCGGCGGGCCCTTCGGCGACGTGCTGGCGAACCTGCTGGAGTTCACCGGCCACGTGGTCGAGCGCGAGTACTACGTCAACGATGCGCGGGACAACACTCAACTGCAGACCTTCGGGCGCTCACTGCGCCTGCGATACCTTGAGCTGCTGGGCGAGACGGTCGACTTCGCCGAGGGGCTCTACTCCGGCGAGTACGTGATCGACTACGCCCGCCGGCTGGCGGATGAGCGGGGTGACGCCCTGCGAAGCCTCCCCGACGAGGCCGAGAGCTGGATCGCCTTCGCCGATGCCGTCCTGCCCTGGGTTCTGGCGAGCCTGGAGGCCGACCTGCGCGCCTTCGGGATCGCGTATGACGTGTGGTTCAGCGAGCGAAGCCTGCACGAGTCCGGGGCGGTGCGGGCTGAGATCGCGCGCCTGCTGGAGATCGGCGTCGCATACGAGCAGGACGGCGCCGTCTGGCTGAAGACCCA
>VGFB01000028.1 GCA_016869015.1 Armatimonadota bacterium | reverse complement strand
TCGCGCGCGGAGTGTAGAGCAGGAACGGGGCACCCTCCGCTCGGGCCCGGGCGATGGCGGCCAGCGTTCTCGGCGCGTAGGTGAGGGCGAACACCCCGCCCTCGATCTCCTGCACCTCCGCCGTCGAGGCGAAGCCGCGTGGCTCGATCGCGTCGATCAGCTTCCGGGCCTGCTCGCCCTTCGCGCGCGCCGCATCGATCCGCTCCTGCAGGTCCGGCGCCTCCACCGCGTCGAGGGCCGTCTCGCCCTCCGCCAGTGCTGCCCGCCAGGCGTCGAGCCTCGTCTGCAGGCGCTGCTTCGCGGCGTCCCACTTCCCGGCCAGCAGGTCGTCGTAGTCCGCCTCACTCGGCGCTTCACCCTCAATCCGGACATCATCGAGGTAGACCACCGCCCGCTGCCCCTCACCGCCCAGCACGAAGAGCGACCAGCGGTCCAAGTACGCGCCGACCTCGTTCCCGGTCGCGTTCACGGTGTTGAAGCGCAACACCTGGTCGGCGCCCTCACGACCCCGCGCGACGAGGTCGACCTCGATCAGCTTCCACTGTCCCGTCGGCCCGGTGAAGGCCTGCTCCGGCGAGCAACCCGAATGCGTGGTCGGCGGGTAGACCATGTTCGTGCCGAAGCCGACCGTCGCGTTCGTGCCCTCGGCGACCCATAGCCGCGCGCTCAGTCTGAGCGTCCCCTCGCATGGCACCCGTACCGGCACACCGAAGTAGTGGTAGCTGCCCCCATGCAGCGACACATCGAACTTCAGCGAGCGTGTCCCCTCGAAGGCCCGCTCGTCGCTGGGGCCGACGAAGTTCACGGTCGAGTCTCCATTCTTCGCCCACTGGACCACCAGCGGCCCGTCAGCCTCCCAGCCCTCGTGGTACGAGTACGGCCGCAGCGCAAGCTCCTGCCCCGGAGCCCCGGAGCCGATCAGCATGAGTAGCCCAAGCATCGCCGTTCCCTTCCTTGCCGTCGCCGTTCTTGGCCGTTCTTTCAGGCTTCCATTCTTCCCGTTTTCGTTGGCCGTCACAGCCCTCGCGTCGGCTGCATGCCGTCCTCATCGACCCGCTTCAGCTCGCTTGCCGTCGCCCGGTACACGCTCCCACATCCCCGGGCCTCCACTTGGACTTTGCCCAACTCCGGGATCTCTACTGCCACTGTCCGGTCCTCACCGCCGGCCGCCCACGCGGTGATGAGCCACTCGGCACGCTCGCGGTGCTTCCGCGCCACGACTCGTGCTTCGGGGTCTCCGGTCGGGAACTCGTAGGCCGGCAGGTCCTTGGTCCAGCGGTGCTTGTCCGGCCCGGGCAGCAGGTCGCCGTTGCGGAGGAACTCCTCCAGGTGCGAGAAGAGCGCGTGGCAGTGGCTGAGCACGGTCATCTGCCAGAGCCAGTGCGGATCGTCCTCCTTGGGCACGCTGAAGTACCCCGCGACACCGCCGATCATCCCGGCGGTGTAGTAGCACTTCAGGTAGCCCATGTAGCGCTCGGGATCGGAGAGGTCGGCCTCGCCGTTCCCGCGCGGCCAGCCCGCGTTCATCCAGTTGTACGACAGCGGGTTCCCGAACGAGATCTGCTGGGCGGTGGCGTTGAGCGCCTGGGTCAGCATGTCGTTGCCGCCGGTCCAACCATCGGTGAAGTGCTTGTAGTAGATCGACGTGTTCGGCAGGTCGGACACCGTGCGGAGGTGCTTGTAGTCGACGGCCCACACGTTCCAGCCGCCATACCGGTTCGCGTGCGCGCACCCCTCCGTTGGATAGTAGAGGTACAGCAGACGGTCCGGCACTGCCGCCTGACAGGCGCGGGTGATGAACATCTCCTGGCGCGTCTTGCGCTCGGAGACGTAGTCGAACCAGTCGCGATCGCCCTTGGCGGCGATCACCTTCGGGTCGCGCTCCCAGACCGGGCCGTGGTGTCCGTAGACGCTCAGCGCGTACTCGCCGCCGTTGAGGACGATCGCGATGGGCGCCTTCTCGCGGACCTTCCGCAGGGGCGCCGCCATGCGCTCGGACGCCTCCTCGAAGACGGCATCCGGAGCCTCCGGGCTCCAGACCTCCTTCCCGTCGATGAGGTCGCCCTCGGCATCGCGGCACCACGGGTCGCCGACCGGCTTGTCCAGCGCCCGCCACGTCAGCACGAACAGCGGGTAGCGCTTCGGGTCGGACGCCGTCAGCGCGCAGAGCTTCGACTCGTCGCTCTGCGGATCATCAAGCCTCGCCGCCACCTCCGGCCCGACATACCCCCCGAACTCCAGCGCATAGCCCCAGTCCTCACACAGCTCCACCCGCACCTCATACGGCAGCGTCCACCCCCACCTCGTCAGCGGCGGCAACGTGTGCCCCGCAGCGAAGCGCGGCTTCTCGGCGGACCGGAGTTGCTCCAGCGAGGACTGGGCGCAGACCAGACCGGTCGGGCCCAGTACAACAACGGTCAGCAGCATCGCCTGCATCGCAATGGCCTCCCTTGCGCTCTGACCGTCTGTTCGACCCCTCGGTGTCGGTCTCCTCGCCCCGAGAGGACTCCGCGTTCCCCGCCGCGAACCATCCTGTGGTTCGTACCCGTGGCTCTCCAGAGCCGCGCCGTCGCCGTGCCGTTCCCGCACGTGGGCGCAGCACGCTGCGCCCCCACATGCCCGCCATCGAGCGTCGTGTAGAGGCAGAGCGTGCTCTGCCCATGCCGTCGCCGTTCCCTATCACCTGTCACCCATCACCTCGGAGCCTCCCCGCATGAACGTCATCTGCATCCTCCTCGACAGCCTCAACCGCCACTTCCTGCCGGCGTATGGGAATGAGTGGGTGCAGACGCCGAACCTGGATCGGCTCGCCGAGCGGTCGGTCACGTTCACCAACAACTACATCGGCTCGATGCCGTGCATGCCGACACGGCGGGATCTGTGGGCGGGGACGCTCGAGTTTCCCTGGCGGCCGTGGGGGTCGCTGGAGCCCTACGATCACCCGCTCCCGCGCGTCTGCAAGCAGGCGGGCGCCATGACGATGCTGGTCAGCGATCACTACCACCTGTGGGAGGCGGGCGGCGAGAACTACCACGCGGACTTTGAGGGCTGGGAGTTCATTCGGGGCCATGAGAACGACCCCTGGGCCACGGAGCCTGCGCCGCGACCCGAGCCGGTGAAGGACATCCTCTCGCCTCGGTATCAGCGCAACATGGCGCGCATGGTGCGGGAGGAGGACTACCTCTCGCCGCGCACGCTCAAGGCGACCGCCGACTGGCTGGAGGCGAATCACCACGCTCACGACCGCTTCTTCCTGATGGTGGACGAGTTCGATCCCCACGAGCCCTTCCACGTGCCCCCGCCCTATGACACCATGTACGACCCCGACTGGGACGGGCCGTTCTTCGTGTGGGAGGCCTACGGACGGGGCGAGTACACCGAGGCCGAGCTGCGCCACATCCGCGCGCAGTATGCGGGGAAGGTCACGATGACCGACCGGTGGCTGGGGCGGGTGCTGGACCGGATGGACGACTTCGGGCTGTGGGACAACACCCTGCTGATTCTGATGACCGATCACGGGCACTTCCTGGGCGAGCACGGCTGGTTCGGCAAGCCGACGTGCCCGCAGTTCGAGGCCATCGCCCATCGCCCGCTGCTGATCCACGCGCCCGGTGACGTCGGCTCGGGCATGCGCTGTGACGCGCTCACGACGACGGTCGACTTCTACCCGACGATCCTGGAGGGCTTCGAGCTGGAGCCGCCGGGGCTGTGCCATGGTCGGTCGATGCTGCCGCTGATCGACAGGCGCGCGGAGAGGATCCGCGACCACGCGCTCTATGGCTGGTTCGGCTCGCACATGCAGGTCACCGACGGCCGCCGGACGTACCTCCGCAGCGCGCAGACCCCCGACAACGGGCCGCTGTACCTGTACACCAACCGCTGGAGCACTGCGCCGTGGTGGCGGATTCCCCTGCCGGACTCGAGGCTGGAGATCGGCGACTTCATCCCCCACGCGAACGGGATGCCGGTGGGCCGGATGCCCGTGGCGCCCGACGACATGCGCCGCCTCCATTGCGCGCCCGAGGCTGTCACCGGTGACAACTACCTCTTCGACATCGAGCAGGACCCCAACGAGACGACCAACCTCGCCGGGACCGTGTTGGAGCAGGAGTACGAGGCCCTCATGGCCTCCGCGCTCCGCGAGATCGGCGCCCCCGACGAGCAGTTCGTGCGGATGGGTCTGGACGGATGACGACAACGAAAGCGGGAAGCCAGGAAGATGGGAAGAACGGCGAAGAACGGCATGGCGTGGCTGACGGCTCTGCTGCTGGGCGGCTGCATGACGGGAGGCGCGGAGATGGTGCTGTACGACTTCGGGGGCGGGTTCGCGTTTGAGAGGGTCGAGGCGCGGGATGTGAAGGTCAGCGAGGCGAAGGCCGGGGATGGCTCGCAGCTGCGGATGGACACCGGCCATGCGCAGGACTGGCCCGGGATCACGCTCCCGGCGCCGGGCGGGCACTGGGACCTCTCGGCGTTCACCCAGGTCGAGCTCGACGTGCGCAACGTGGGCGACAACGAGGTGACCGTCTGCTGTCGCGTCGACAACCCGGGCGCGGACGGCGTGAGAAACTGCAACACCGCGAGCGTCACGCTGAAGCCCGGCGAGAGCGGCGTCCTCACCGTGCCGCTCAACCGCAAGCCCGTGGCCGATCCGACGATTGAGCTGTTCGGGATGCGCGGCTACCCTCCGCCCTTCGGCGGGGGCGGCGACCGGACCCTCGACCCGGCGGGCGTAACCCAGGTCCTCGTCTTCGTGCCCAAGCCGACCGAGGCCCATGCCTTCGAGATCGACAACCTCCGCGCCGCTGGCGTGTATGCGCAACCCGAGACGTTCGGAATGACCGCCGCCGAGTTCTTCCCCCTCATCGACACCTTCGGGCAGTACGTGCACCGGGAGTGGCCGGGGAAGGTGGCGTCGCTGGAGGACCTTCGCTCGCGCATCGCGGCCGAGGCCGCCGACCTGGGTTCGCACCCGGGACCGGAGGGCTGGAACGAGTACGGCGGCTGGGAGGCCGGCCCGACGCTGGAGGCGACCGGGTTCTTCCATCCGGCCAAGCATGAGGGCCAGTGGTGGCTGGTCGACCCGCAGGGGAAGCTGTTCTGGAGCCACGGGGTGGACTGCGTGAACGGCTGGGACAACACGCCGATCTCGGAGCGGGAGCACTGGTTCGCCGACTACCCCGGCGGGCAGCCCGAGTTCGCGGAGTTCGTCTCGACCGCGGGTCACATCGTGCATGGCGATTACGTGGGGAAGAAGCCGACCTGCTTCGACTTCGCCGCCGCGAACCTCAAGCGCAAGTTCGGCGACGACTGGCAGCGGGCGCACGGGGAGCTGGCGCACCGCCGGCTGCGCAGCTGGGGCATGAACACCATCGCGAACTGGTCGGACGCGGGGATCTACCTGATGCGCAAGACGCCGTACTGCGTGTCGATCCACTTCGGCGGGAAGGCGCTGCAGGGCAGCGAGGGCTACTGGGGTCAGTTTCGGGACGTCTTCGACCCGAGCTTCGCGGCGGCGCTGCGCCAGACAATGGCCGGTCAAGTCGGCAAGTCCGCCGGCGATCCCTGGTGCCTCGGCTACTTCGTCGACAACGAGCTGTCGTGGGGTGACGACACGTCCCTCGCGGTTGCCGCCCTTGTCTCGCCGCCCGATCAGGTCGCCAAGCAGGTCTTCATCGCCGACCTGCGGGCGAAGTATGAGACCATCGGGAAGCTGAACGAGGCCTGGGGCTCCCAGCACGCCTCCTGGGACGCGCTGCTGCGACACCGCGAGAAGCCCGACGTGATGAAGGCGAAGCCCGACCTGCAGGCCTTCTACCGCAAGACCGCCGAGCAGTACTTCCGGGTCTGTCGGGATGAGGTGAAGCGCGTCGCGCCCGACAACCTGTACCTCGGCTGTCGGCTGGCCTGGACGAACGACGTGGCGGCGGCCGCCTCGGCGAAGTACTGCGACGTGGTCAGCTACAACCTCTACCGGCGGGATGTCTCAAGCTTCCGGATGCCCGGCGATCCCGACGTGCCGGTCATCATCGGGGAGTTCCACTTCGGGGCGCTGGACCGGGGTCTGTTCCACACGGGCCTCGTGCCGGTGGCCGATCAGGACGCGCGCGCGGAAGCCTACCGGTCCTATGTCCAGGGCTGCCTCGCCAACCCGTGGCTCGTGGGCTGCGGCTGGTTCAAGTTCCGCGATGAGTGCACCACCGGCCGTCCCCTCGATGAGGAGAACTACCAGATCGGCCTCCTCGACATCTGCGACAGCCCCTACCCCGAGACCATCGCCGCCGTCCGGGAAGTCGGTTACGGGATGTACGAGACGAGAGCGGGGAGGTGAGTCGTCGGTGAGGGACCTGGGCCGGATGGTCTGTGCCTGCGTGCCGCAGTCCCAGACCATGCGGCCCCTCCAGACGGCACCTGACGGCACCTCGTTCGCGTCGTTGGAGGGGCCGCATGGCCGAAGGCCATCCGGCCCGAACGGGGAACATGGGTCGCGTGGCCGGAGACGATCCGGCCCGGCGTTCCTTCGCGCCCCGGGATGTGGGGCCCTGCGTCAGACCGGGAACATGGGCCGGATGGTCTGTGCCTGCGTGCCGCAGCCCCAAACCATGCGGCCCCTCCGGACGGCACCTGAACCTGGGCCGGATGGTCTGTGCCTGCGTGCCGCGGCCCCAAACCATGCGGCCCCTCCGGACGGCACCTGAACCTGGGTCGGATGGTCTGCGCCTGCGTGCCGCAGCCCCAAACCATGCGGCCCCTCCGGACGACACCTGACGGCACCCCGTTCGCGTTGTTGGAGGGGCCGCATGGCCGAAGGCCATCCGGCCCGACGTCTACAGCCCCGGATGGGGACCCCGCGAGTCGTCCTCCGAGTCGGCCCACGAATACGGCCACTCATACCAGCGGTCGCACAGCCCGCGGCGGACCGGGTTAGCGAGCACGTACCGTACGAGCTCAGCCTCGTCCTCGCGTTCGCGCACGTGTCGGTCCCAGAAGCTCCGCTGCCAGACGCCTTTGAGGTGCGCTGCTCGGGCCGCCTCACGCTTGAAGTACCGGACCCACTTCCCCAGGTCCCCTCCGTCCTCGGCCACCAACACGACCGCGTGCAGATGGTCGGGCATGATACAGTAGGCACTAACGTGCACACCGAAGCGCGTACCCATGCGTCCCATGCCCGAGATGATTGCCTCGGCGATGCCGGCCTGCGCAAGATTGCCTCGCCAGCGCGATCGGACCGTGAGCGAGACGGGCTGCAGTGGGTGCCGGTACATCTCGGAAGGCAGGCGGTATGGGTGTCGACGGTCGAGGCGTTCTGGCCGTGACGCGTTGGCCATGGGTGTGCCTCCAGGCACCTGACGGCACCCCGTTCGCGTCGTTGGAGGGGCCGCATGGCCGAAGGCCATCCGGCCCGAACGGGGAACATGGGTGGCGTGGCCGGAGACGATCCGGCCCGGCGTCCTTTCGCGCCCCGGAATGTGGGGCCCTGCGTCCGACCGGGAACCTGGGCCGGATGGTCTGTGCCTGCGTGCCGCAGTCCCAGACCATGCGGCCCCTCCGAACGGCACCCGAACATCGGCCGGATGGTCTGTGCCTGCGTGCCGCAGCCCCAGAACCATGCGGCCCCTCCGGACGGCACCTGACGGCACCCCGTTCGCGTCGTTGGAGGGGCCGCATGGCCGGAGGCCATCCGGCCCGAACGGGGAACATGGTCGCGTGGCCGGAGACGATCCGGCCCGGCGTTCCTTCGCGCTCCGGAAGGTGGGGCCTTGCGTCAGGAGTCTCGTTAGGGGGAGAGCCATGCGCATCTACCTGATGACCGACCTGGAGGGTGTGGCGGGAGTGTACGCGTGGGAGCCGCGGAGCGATGAGAGCCCGGCGAACTTCGAGATGCGGATGCGGCAGCGCCGGTGGCTCGCGCAGGAGGTCTCAGCGGCGGTGGACGGCTGCCACGCCGGGGGGGCCTCGCACGTCATCGTGAATGACGGGCACGGCGCCGGGTACACGATCGACCTGGACCACGTCGACCCACGCGCCGACGTGATCAACGGGATGGAGCGGCCCTTCTGGCTGCCCTACCTGGACGAGACGTGCGACGCGACCGGCATCGTGGGCGGCCACGCCAAGGCGAACACGCCCAGCGGCTGCCTCTGCCACACGATGAGCACCCCCATCCGCAACTGGACGTTCAACGGGATCAGCCTGGGGGAGATGGGCCTGCAGGCGGCCATCGCGGGCCACTACGGCGTGCCCTTCGTGTTCGCGAGCGGCGATCTGCACGCCTGCCGGGAGATGGAGGCACTCATCCCGGGGATCGTCACCGTGCCCGTGAAGATCGGGATGAGTCGCCTCTCCGCGTTGCAGGTCCCGCCCACGCGCGCTCAGGAGCTGATCCGCGAGGGCGCGAAGCGCGCGATGGACGCGATCGGGAAGGTCGAGCCGCTCCGCCTCGCCAGCCCCATCCGCTTCCGCGATGAGCGCGTGGACCCCACCTGGGACGAGGAGAAGCCCGCCGAGGGCTGGCGGATCATCGATTCCCACACTCGCGAGACCGAGGCCGAGGACATCCTCGACCTGATGAACCGCATCTACCACTACGACCCCGACTGGCGGCCCACGAAGTGGTCGGAAGGGTGAAGGTCACGGGGCGTGATCCGGGCCTCGGAGGCGGGCGCGGAGGGTCTCCACGTACGCTTCGAAGGTCGCCTCGTCGGGGAACGTGTCCACGTCGCCGACGTGGCCCAGACAGCGGGAGAGGTAGCTGAGATCCCGCTCGAACTCCCCGGTCCGCAGGTCCAGGGCCAGCACATCAAGCCCGCCCTCGGGCGTCGGGACGAACTTCACCGGGCGGTCGTTCACGGCGTAGTAGGCGGGCGCGATGTCCGGCGGATCATCCACCAGGTCGTACGGCGTGTCGGGGATCGGAAACGGCTTCCCACCGGGAAAGGTGGCGGCGATCGCGGCCTCCCTGGCCTCGGCCCTCTCCAGAGCCCGCTGCCACGACTCCGGGTCGATCTCCCACGGGCTTGCCTTCGGCGAGCCAGGCTCCCTCTCGTCATCGGTCGGCACGGGCACTCCCCCTATCGAGCGGCAGGCGCTGGGTCGTGTATAGCTCGCCGCGGGGCGCGTGTCAACCGTCCGCCCGCAGGGAAGCCCGGGGCGCATCGCGAACCGCCCCTCGACGTGGCACCGGCATCCCGCCGGTGAACCGCTTCGTGTCCATGAGCGGGACGCTCATGCCACGATGCCACGGAGGTCCTGAATGGCCGGATCGGAGCGTGGAACACCGGAAGTGCCCGTCTTCGTGCAGACGGCTGTGGAGATCATGCCGGAGGACGCGTGGCAGCAGGTGGGGGAGGAGGAGGCGCGGCTGGTGTACGAGATGGCGCTCCGCAACGAGCTGTCGGGCGGAACACCGGTCGTCCGGCAGTTCGAGCAGGAGTTCAGGGACACCATCGGCACGCGCCTGTGCCTGACCACCTGCAACGGCAGTGCTGCGCTCTACTCCGCGTACTTCGGCGTGGGCGTCGGGCCGGGGGATGAGGTCATCACCCCCTCGTACACGTGGATCTGCACCATCGGGCCCGCGCTGCTGCTCGGGGCGCGGCCGGTGTTCTGCGAGATCGACCCGCGAACGCTCGTCATGGACCCGGCGGACGTCGAGCGCCGGATCACCGAGCGCACCCGCGCCATCGTGCCGGTGCATCTGTGGGGCAGCGTGTGCGACATGGACCCGATCGTGGAGCTCGGGCGCAAGCACGGCATCCCCGTGATCGAAGACTGCTCTCACGCCCACGGCGCCGACTACAAGGGCAGGAAGGTCGGTTCCATCGGCGATGTCGGGGCCTTCAGCCTGCAGGGCAGCAAGGCGCTGAGCGCGGGCGAGGGCGGCGCGCTCGTGACCGATGATGAGGAGATCTTCAACCGCGCCTGCCTGATCGGCCAGGCCAACCGCTGGGGCCTGGACCTCCCCGGCGACCGGTACCAGGAGCTCCAGCCGTTGGGCCTGGGCATGAAGCTACGGAGCCACCCGCTCGGCATCGGCGTGGCGCTGATGCAGCTGCGGAAGCTGGACGCCCTGAACGCCTCCCGCGGCGCGTTCGTGGCGGAGGTCGAGGCGGGGATCGCGGACCTCGACTGCCTGGAGCCGCTCCACGTCTACCCGGGCGCAAAACGCGGCGGATACTACGCCTTCCCGCTGATCTACCACCCCGAGCGCAACGAGGGCGTGCCGACGGCCGAGTTCCTGGCCCGCTGCGCCGAGGCGGGCCTGAAGTGCGGCGACGGCTGGTACCCGCTGCTGCACCAGCTCCCGCTCTTCCGCGACGGGTTCGATGTCTTCACGCGCAACCGCGGGCCCCTGGGCGAGGGCTACCGGGGCTACCGGACGGGCGACCTGCCGGTCACCGAGGACGTGCGCTCCCGCCTCGTGTTCCCGCCCATCCTGACCCAGCCCAAGCCCGGCGCCGCGGAGGCGTACGTGCGCGCGTTGAGGCGCGCGGCGGAGAGGGCCTGAGGACGCGTCGAGACCGCGCAAGCAGCTCGCGCGGCCCCGGGGTCGCGACACAGGTTAGGCGGCAGCCCGAAGACTACCGAGGCGCCCAGAGCGTGGTCTGAGGCGGAACCGTCGCGCCCTGGTAGAAGGTCGTGCTATTGGCCATCCACTTCACATGGCCGTCCATGAACGAGTAGTTGCACCCGTCATTGTGGCGTGAACGGTCGGCCGCGTAGGCGCTGGTGGGCAGGAACTTCGTCTCGTCCACCGCCGGCGTACCGTAGCAGTATGCCCAGGGGCCGTCGGCGTCCACCACCTGCCCGTGCGGGCGCCCACAGGAGCGGATCCCGGGTGAGTCGAACAGCATGATGTGCTCGGCGGGCCGGGTGTGCCACGACAAGGGCCGGCCCGGCGCCGTGTGACTCCCGTTCAGCGCGTCCTGGTTGCCGTTGTACCCGATCGTCGTGGGAAGGCTCGGACAGCGGAAGATCTGGGTGTTCTTCACGTAGGGTTCGATCATGTCGCACCAGTACCACCAGCTCGTTCGTCCGGTAATGGGCGCTGGCGGGAGAAGGGGGCGCAGGGAGCCCGCGGGGTTTCCGGAGCTGTTCCCGTAGGCCCCGCACGTGATCTCGTCATAGTCCTGAACGTACATTAGCATGCCGAGAGCCATCTGCTTGACGTTGGACTGGCACGAGGCCATGCGGGCCTTCTCACGGGCCCGGGCAAAGACAGGGAACAGGATCGCCGCCAGGATGGCGATGATCGCAATGACGACCAGCAACTCGATCAGCGTGAAGCCGCGTCGGGTCATCTTGCCTTCCTCCCCATGGAGTTGGGATGGACAACCTCAGATTCGGGTATTCGCGACATGGCGGGGTGATTCCTCCCCGCCCGCAAAGGTCCGCCGCGCCTCTTTCCTGCCGCGCCCTGACGCAACCCGGCGCAAGCTTCCCTCGATAAGGAGCACAGTTGTGAGAACCACCGTGTTGGCGCTAGTCGCAGCCCTGGCCGGCGGGATCGCCGCGGCACAGCCCGAGCCCTCCCTCGACGGCAAGACGCTCGGCGAATGGGTCGAGCTGATGAACCGCAATCCGGGCGACCATCTGGCCGCGCGGATGCTGGGGAAGATGGGGGAGCCGGCGATTGCGCCGCTCATCCAGGCGATGCGCACACACCCGGATGGCGCGATCCGTTGGCTGGCCCACCGGTCGCTGGCCGAGATCGGCCGAGCCGCGCTGCCCGAGCTGGACCGGGTGATGCAGGACGGCGACCCGACCGCGCGGTGCCAGGCAGTGCTCTCCTTCGAGTTGATCCTCGGCCGGGAGGCGATTCCACGCCTGCAAGAGGCGCTAACGGACGCGCACCCCTTCCCGCGCGTGCGGGCGCATGGGGCGCTGCTGCGGCTGGGCGAGCCCAGCGAGGAACACCTGCCCGCGTTGCTGGAGATCCTGCGCGACCCGCAGTTCGAGGCGCAGTGGATTGCGGCCGAGGCGCTCGGGCAGACCGGGGCGAAGGCGGCGGGCGCGGAGCAGGCGCTGGCGGAGGTTGCGCGCGCGTTCCCCGGCGGGATCGCGAGTCGGGCGTGGCAGGCGCTGGAGGAGATCGGCACGGAGGCCGCCATGGAACAGCTGAGCGGGCATTGGGCGGAAGAGCTGGGCGACCCAACCGTCGAGGTGAGGACGCGCGTCGCGACCGCGGTGCGCCTGGGCAAGCTGGGGCCGCAGGCGGCCGCGGCCGTGGCGCCTCTGCGGGAGATCGCCGCCGATGCCGAGGCCGACGCCATCCTGCGCGGGTACTGCGCCTGGGCCGCCGAGCAGATCGAGCCCTCCACGGGCTCTCCGCGCACGTACCACGTCGCTCGGCAGCATCCGCAAGCCGACGACGCCAACCCGGGCAGTGCAGATCGGCCCTGGAAGACGGTTCAGCGCGCCGCTGGAGCCCTCAAGCCGGGAGACACCGTGCTGATCCACGCGGGCGAGTACCGGGAGCTGGTGCGGCCCGTCCTCGGCGGGACGGGCGAGGGGCGAATGGTCACCTACGCTGCTGCGCCCGGCGAGCAGCCGGTCATCAAGGCCTCCGATCCGTGGCGGCCGGACTGGCGCGACGAGGGCGGCGGCGTGTGGTCCGCCCCCTATGAGCGACACCCGTGGGACCACCCGGAGCAGTGGCCGACGCCCAAAGAGGGCCCCATGCACCGGGCCGAGCAGGTGTTCGTCGAGGGGGCGCTGCTGACCCATGTTGCGACGCTGGAGGAGCTGAGGGCCGAGCCCGGGCGGATGCTGACGGACGACGAGGCGGGGAGACTGTTCGTCCACATCGCGGGCAGCCCGCAGGACCGCCTCATCGAGCGCTCGATGCGCCAGCAGTGCTTTGCGCCCGCGGTTCGCGGGCTGGGCTACGTGCGGGTGCGGGGCCTGCGGATGCTGCACGGTGCGGCGCCGGAGTCCAACGGCGACAACTGGGGCGTCGTCGGCCACCGATCGGTGATGAGCGTGCGCTCCGGGCATCACTGGGTGATCGAGGGCAACGTCATCGAGTGGGGCAACGCGCAGGGCCTGGACATTGGGCGCGAGGGCTGGGGGGAGGACCTCGCCTGGCAGCCCGTGGTCTGCGAGACGAGCGGCTTCCACCAGGTCCGCGGCAACACCGTCAGTCACCACGGCGTGGCGGGGATCGTGGGTTGGGCGGGCGGCGCGAACTCCCTGCTGCTCGAGGACAACATCACCAACGGGAACGGCGTGAAGGGTAACTTCTTCATGTACGAGTCGGCGGGGGTGAAGCTCCATACCGCCAAGGACTGCCTCATCCGCCGGCATCGCGCGCACGGGAACGAGTGCTTCGGTATCTGGCTCGACTACAACTGCGAGCGCAATCGGATTACCCAGTGCCTGCTGACCGACAACATGGGCGCGGGCGTCTTCCACGAGGTCAGCCCCGGCCCGATCCTCATCGACACCAACGTCATCCTGGGCACGCGCAACGCGGGCGAGGCGTGGGGCGAAGGCATCTACTCCCACGATGGCAACCACGCGGTCTGCGCGAACAACTTCATCGCGGGCTGCGCCAACTTCGGGATCCGCTTCCGCAACCTCTTCAGCCGCATCGCCGACGGCGAGCCGACCACGACCAGCCACAACCGCCTGCTCAACAACCTCATCTTCGACTGCGCGCGCGGCTGCATCAGCCTCAACCCCGAGGTCCCCAAGGCCGAGGACAACCGCTCAGAGGGCAACGTGCTCTGGCAGCGGGGCGGCGAGGTGACAATGTGCCTGGAGGATGCCGGGTCGGGCGTCAAGTGGGAGGCGACGAAGATCGGCCAGGCCCTGCAGAAGACCGGTGGCGGAGACCTGGTGGTCTCGCTGAAGCTCTGGCAGGACTGGGCGGACAACGACCTGAGCTCGGTGTCGCTGCCGCCGGCGTTTGTGCTTGCAGGCCGGAGCCCCGAGGAGATCCTCGAAGCCCTCAAGGGC
>VGFB01000027.1 GCA_016869015.1 Armatimonadota bacterium | reverse complement strand
CCTGCCGGCGGACCGTTCGACTCATCTGGTGGGCGGTAGAGGGCTTGAACCTCTGACCTTCTGTGCGTGAGACAGACGCTCTTCCAACTGAGCTAACCGCCCACACTTGCCCAACGCCGCGGTCGGCGTCGTTGCCGTCTGGTGCCGAGGGCGGGACTCGAACCCGCACGAACCAAAGGGTCACTAGCCCCTCAAGCTAGCGCGTCTACCAATTCCGCCACCTCGGCAGGACTGCCACAGTAACGCAAAGCCCGCGCGCTGTCAAGAGGCGCATTCTCGGGCGTTTTCCCCTGGTCCCTCCCGCCGGCGACGACTCCAGGATGTGCCCGAAAACCGGCCCGGAAAGCTAGCGCGTGTCACGGAACGTGCGGCGGACGAAGCTAGCGCGGGTCGGTCGGGTTCACGCAAGTGTTCGGTACCGACCCGAACCTCACCTTCTCGCGGATCCACAGAGGGCCCTGCCATCCTGCACACGTTCTGGGGGCGGTCGCCGGACATCGGGCAAGCCCACCCTCGCTGCCGACCGGCTGGTGAGAGAGGTGATGTGCAGGCCGGCCTCGAGGCTCACAGGCGAGACGGCGTCGCGTCGTCACACGGACGCGCACGAAAGGCAAGCCGATGAGACCCTACACCACGGGCCGGTGAGCGACAGTAGGTGACCCGGCCGGAAGGCAGGTGAGCTTTCGATGGAGATGCACAAGACCCCGAAGCAGCTGATCCACGAGAGGTGCCGGTGGTGCCTCAACATCGCCCAGCGCGGACGCGGCTGGGACTGCCGCTGCCCGGCGTGTGCCCTCTATCCTGCCATGCCGTGGCGCGGGCGCGACCTTCCCAAACGCCTGCAGCCGCAGGGCGGGACGCGGGCTGAGGAAGGGAAGGGCACCGAAGCCCTGCTGAAGAGCATCCCCCCCCGCCGGCCCGCCAGGGGCATGATCGGCCGGTACTGCCGGCAGTGCAAGACCGATGGCCGCGGGGACTGCACCATCGACGACTGCGTGCTGTACCCGTACCGCCCGATGCAGCCTGGTGGCCCCCGGAAGCGACAGCTCTCCGAGCAGCAGTTGGCCCGAAGTCGGGCCAGCCTGGAGAAGGCCCGGGCCGCTGCCAGCCATCGGCGCCGAGAGGAGGTTCCGGTCCCATGAACCTCACGAGCCTCGGCACCAACCAATACACCGAGACCTGGATGCTGCAGATCGACCGCAGCACCGGCTCCATCCGGACACCCGACGCCAGGCTCATCCGTCAGATCCTCGGGTGGAAGGGGAAGCTGATCTACTTCTACGCGGACTTCACGGTCGCCAGCACGGGCCAGTTCGTGTGCCAAGAGTACCGGTTCCCGACGAGGATGTGGAACCGCGTCGCCAAGGCAGCGGGGCTCCTACCGAAGCCTCCGGTCAGCGAGAGGAAGCGGCAGGCCCAGATCGCGAACGCCGCCAAGGCGAGGGCGGCCAGGGCAACCAAGATGAGCTCTATACCGGGTGAGGGTTGAGGCGGGAGAAGCCCCCGGAAAGGGGGCTCGATCGAGACGGCAGGGCCGAAGTGGGTTAGGGCACCCCAACGGGGTGTCGGGCAGGTTCGGGGCCTTCTGTAGGGGCGCTTCCGCCACGGAAGCGCAGCGGTATGGAGCGGGGCCGCTCCACATACAGGTCTCCGGAGCCCCGGCGGCAAGGCGCCGCTACGAGCGGCTGGGGGCTCCGCCAGCGACACGGGTGTCCCGAATCAGGCGGAATCTCCCGCTCCCACCGCGTGCGCCGCGATCGGGCCGAGCATCTGCATGATGGGGTGATGTGCATGAACCGCCTGCTCTGGTCATGGGCCCACCGTTGGCGGTGCCGACCACGACGGCCGTCGCGGAAGGGAGGCGGAGACCCGTGACTCCCGCGCTGACGCCTGCCCCAGCCTGGCAGGTTCGTTGCGAACGTCGTAACGACGTACGTCGTAACCCCAACGGCTACACCAACCCCAACGTCTGCGGCAACTTCCACGGCAACAGCTACGGCAACACCTACACCCCACCACACAACATCATACCCCCAAGGCCACCACCCCGGTACGACACCCCACCTCCTCCCCCTTGCTCACTGGAGCCCTTGGCCCTCAGCCGGTGACAGCAAGACAGCACCGCCTTTTTGGGGCCATCTTGCGAGAGAGCAGGGATACCTACCAACACCAGCGCAACGGGCGGGCCGTCCACGGGCGGCCCGGCTGTCGGCCTCGCTTGGGCCGGCCTTCGCCGGGCGCCCTCCGGCCCGCCCTCTGCGAGGTTCGTCTAATCCCAGTTAGGCGAACCAGGCCCCCCTGCAAACACGGGTAGAGCAAACCGTCCACGCACCCAGTAACTGCGCTCCTCGGCTGTGGAGGAGTGGTGGAGGAGGGAATCACTAGGTTCCAGTAGAGCCTCTGATCCTTGGGGGGATCCCTCAGAAGTGCCTTGAGGAAGAACCTCTTCATCCCTCCTTCCCCTACCTGCTACCACAGTGCACACTGCCTCTACTGGTGACGCTCCACCTCCACCTCTACCCTACCTAGCTAGCTGGAAGCGCACGCACGCGCGCGTGCATCGGCTCCGTGCCGGAGGGCGGAAGCCGAAGGGGAGTGCCGGCAAAGGGAAGTGCTGGAGCGTGATCCGGAGCCGGGGCTCAGCCGGATGATCCGGCGTCAGCCGGAAGCCGGAGTGACCGGGAGTGCCGCCGTGTCCTCCATCGCGGAGGGCATGGAGAGCGGCCGGGTGATCCTGGCCGGGTCAGCCGGCAAGGTCCGGGGACCCGGCGTCCGTGATCCGGAGGGCGCCGGGTCCGTGCTGAGGGAGCGAGTGAGCCGAGAGAAGGGAGTGACGCGGAGAAGCACTCAGCCGGTGCAGAACAACGTCCTCGTTGAGCGAGACGCGGAGGGGAGGCTTCGCCTCTCGGCCACGGACCTGGAGTTCGTTGAGGCGTCGGCGTGGGAAGAGGGCTTCGATGAGAGGGACGTGCGGTTCCGGATCACGCTTCCCCCGAAGGCGTTGAGGGGCGCCGTGCAGGGGAAGCCGGCGAAGGCTGAGGTGGAGTTCCGCCCAAGCTCGAAGCGGGAAGCCGACTTCGCGATTGCCGGCGCCGTAACCCGGATCATCGGCTTGCCGGCGGAGGATCACGAACTCCTGCCGGCCGGAGGTCGTCGCGACTGATACGTGCCGGCTGACCAAGGCCACGCTGGAAGCCGACGCCGAGGGACACGCTGACCCGGGCGAGTACATCATCGCCGAGACCGCCCTCCGGGTGTTGTTCGGCGCCGCGAGGAGGGAGCCTCAGCCGGTTCGGCTTGGCTTTGCGGAGAGAACGGCGGAGTTCCGGGGGACCTGTTGGCGGGTACGGACCCGGCCCATTGAGGGGCAGTTCCCCGATTACCGCCGGGTGATCCCCGACGTGTCGAAGCACTCCGCCGGGTTCGTGACGGACGCCGACTGCCTTGCGTCGGCGGTCAGTTCCGTGCTTCCGGTCGCGCGGGAGGACTCGAACCGGATCGCCATCGTGCGCACGGAAGCCGGCGTCCGTATCCTGGCCGCGGCCGAGACCGGCAAGGCGCACTGCTTCCTGGCGGGAGAGGTTGGCGGAAACGGAAGGTCGTGGCCGTTGGGGCTCAACGCGAAGTACCTCTGCGACGCGCTTCCGGCCAAGGGCGAAGTGCGGATCACGTGGGGCAACGTGCTGGAACCGGTCGTGCTGGAAGCGCCGGAGGCGCCCTTGACCGTGGTCATGCCGATGACGGTCGAGGGCTTCCCCTTCGACGCCTTCGATGCTCAGCCGGAGCCGGAGCCTCAGCCGGCAATCAGCGACGCCGGCTTCCGATCGATGGAACCGGCGGAGGTCTCGGAGGACCTGTCGGAGGACCTTGCGGGAGCCCTCGCGGCGCCGGAGGCTCAGTGTGAGCCGGAACCGGCGCCCTCAGAGGTCCGGTCGGCTGAGCCCCCTCCCCCTCCGGCGCGGACGCCAGAGCCGGCGGTTCGGCACCTGTCCTTCGTGGACAAGGAGACCCGGAAGGAGGACGTGAAGCGCGCCCTCGCCGGCTTCTGTGATACCATCGCCGCCGGGGCAAGTGACGCGACCTTCGACCAGTTCCTCTCCTACGCGGCCCGGTTCCATCGGTACTCGTGGCGGAATTGCCTCCTCATCGCGTGGCAGAGGCCCGACGCGTACTTCGTGGCCGGGTACAATCGCTGGAGGGACCTGGGGCGCACGGTGAAGCGAGGGTCGAAGGCGATCTGGATCTTGGCGCCGTCCCGGTACCACAAGACGGTTGAGACGAACAACGGGGACACCGAGGAGGTCGAAGCCCTCTTCTTCCGCCCGGTCCCGGTCTTCGCGGACGTGGACACCGAGGGCGACGGCCCTCTGCCGAACTTCCGCCCGGACCTCGCGGAAACGGCCCACCTTCTGCCGGCGCTCCACAACGTCGCGGCCTCGTGGGGCGTGGCGGTGGTCCGGCAGGCTTGTCCCGGCAACGGCTGGAGTGACGGTCAGAGGGTCAACGTGCACCCGGGCCTCGCGGAGGGCGTGGCGGCTCAGACGCTGATCCACGAACTCGCCCACCACCTCCTGAAGCACCGGGACCTCGCCGAGAAGCACGGCACCGACCGGGCGCTCTTCGAGGGGGAAGCCGAAGCCGTGAAGGTGGTCGTCCTCCGGCGCTTCGGTGTGGACACGGCGAGCAACGGGGCCGCGTACCTCCGGGCGCACGGCGCCGGGGCGGACGTGGTGAAGCGGTCGGCGAGTCGGATAGTCCAGACCGCGAAGCAGGTGATCGAGGCCCTCGAAGGGGCTCTCGCGGAACCCGAGGCTCAGCCGGTGGCCGCCGGGTAGAGTGCACGAACGGGGGAGGCCTCCGGGCCTCCCCCGGTGGGGCCGTGCTTCGAGGCAGACCCATGCCGGGGAGCGGAGTGCTCTCTGGCTTGCCGTGCGGCCAGGCAAGCCGAAGCCATCGGGTGTTGACAGCCTCGTGTACTATGTGCTGTAGTATCCGTGGAGGTGCGCACATGAGCAACCCAAGGAAGCCTCGCGTCTGTACCATAGCGTGGGCCGCCGAGCAGACGGGCCTGAGCATCCAGTACATCCGAGACCTCATCGGCAGGGGCGTCCTCGAGGAAGAGCCCGTGTACGGCAAGGTGAGGCTCGTGACGGTCGCGAGCGTGGAGAAGCTGAAGCAGGAACGCGAGGCAAAGAGCCGGGGGTAGCGGGCCCGCACCTACAAGCGCGAGACACAGCAGTATTGGGGCTGGTGCCGGGAGCGCTGGATCGACCCGTTGACCGCGACCCGCGAGGACGTGGTGACGTACCGCCGCTGGCTCATCGAGCGGTACGCGCCTGCGAGCGTGGCGCTGAAGCTGAGCGCCGTGCGGCGCTTCTACGCGGCGGCGAAGACGAAGGGCCTCGTGGCAGCCAACCCGGCCGGCGACGTGCGGGGCCCCAAGCGGGCAACGACAGGCGTGGAGTACTTCTCCGAGGGTGAACTGACGCGCATCCTGCAAGCGGTACCGCGTGACACGGTGCAGGGGAAGCCCGACCTCGCGATCCTGGGCTGATGGGGCTGCAGGGACTGCGGGTCGTGGAGATCGTGCGCCTGAACGTGGGAGACCTGCGGATCGTGGACGAGCGGCCTCACCTGCGGGTGACCGGGAAAGGCGGCGCTGAGGACCTGCTCCCGATCCTGCCCTCCCTGGCCGAGCGCATCCGGGGTTACTGGACGGCGAGGGAACGCGACCTGTCGCCCGAGGCGCCGATGTTCGCCAGCACGAGGAACAGCCGGGACGGGAAGCGAGGGGAGCGGCTGACGCGCCGGGCGGTGCAAGGCCTGTGCGCCACGCACTTCCGGAGGGCTGGCGTCACCGGGCACGCCCACCTCCTGCGCCACACGGCGGCGACACTCGCCCTGAAGCACGGAGCCGACCTCCGGCAGGTGCAGGCGATGCTGAGGCACACCGACCCGAAGATCACCGCACAGTACGCGCACGCGCTCGACCGGGCCGACCGGAACCCGGCCCTCCTCATCCCCGTGGAGGTGTAGGCAAGCCCCGCGCCGCCGCGACGCCCACGGGAAGGGCGCCGGCCTCGGATGAAGGCCCCCCAAACGGCCCAAGAACGCGACGAAACGCTCGGAGGTAGGGGTAGGAGACCCCACCTTGGTGCCCGGAGGGGCTTCTACGCGCTCAGGGGGGGCTTCTTGTGGGGCTGCGGAGGCGCTCTGGCGCCTGTCTTCGAAGGCCATCGCGCGGTCAGGCCACGCCATCGCCCTTGTTGGCACGGTCGACGGTCACCGCGGCGGCCGTTGCATCCCTCTCGCCCCCGCAGAGGGTGTGGCTTCCCGAAGCAGGGAAGTGGACGTAGTCTTGGTTGGATTGCGGCCAGAGCGCGCAGGTGACTGCGAGTCCTGCGTCGCGCTCGCGTGTGGAGTCTGCCATGCCAACCGCCTACCATGCCCGCTACTTCGCTCACGAGTTGGTGCGGAGGGACCATCGCCGAGGGGGCGTTGAGCCCCTGGCCGTATCGCTCTTCGACGCTTGCGTGGACCTGAACCCCCACCAGATCGACGCCGCCCTGTTCGCCCTGCGGTCGCCGATCAGCAAGGGGGTGCTCCTGGCCGACGAAGTCGGTCTCGGGAAGACCATCGAGGCCGGGCTCGTGATGTGCCAGTACTGGGCGGAGCGCCGGCGACGGCTCCTGGCGGTGGTTCCGGCGTCCATCCAGAAGCAATGGAGTTCCGAGCTGGAGGAGAAGTTCAGTCTGCCGACGGTCATCCTCGACCGGCGCACCTACGGCGAGGCCGTCAAGAACGGCAACCCGAATCCCTTCGACACGGAAGCCGTCGTCATTTGCTCCATGCACTTCGCGAGCCGAATGAGCGCAGAGGTCCGTGCTACGCAATGGGACTTGGTCGTTGTAGACGAGGCGCACAAGCTCAGGAACGCCTATCGCCCGAGCAACCGGATGGGGCAGGCGCTCAGGTGGGCGTTGGGGGACCGGCGCAAGATCCTCCTGACGGCGACCCCCCTCCAGAACTCACTGCTGGAGCTGTAGGGTCTCTCGACCGTGATCGACGACCGCATCTTCGGTGAGGTCCCCGCCTTCCGCGCACAGTACATGGCGGGTGAGGCGGACCTGAAGGAGCTGCGGACGCGACTCAGGCCGTTCTGCAAGCGCACGCTGAGGGAGCAGGTCGTCGAGTATATCCAGTACACGGAGCGGCGGCCGGTCACCTGCCCGTTCCGGCCGAACGACGATGAGCAACGCTTCTACGAGGCGATCTCGGACTTCCTCCTCCGTGAGGACACCTACTCGATCCCCTCGCGTCAGCGCCAACTGACGCTCCTGGTAGTCCGCAAGCTACTGGCCTCTTTGCCCAACGCCATCGCTGGCACGCTCGAAGCACTTCGGGAGCGTCTCGTCGGATTGGGCGAGGGCCGAGAGCCGGACGAGGACGTGGCCGAGGACATCGTCGCCGAGGAGGAACTGGAGACGGACCTCCTCGACGAGGGGATGGAGGAGCAGGCCGAAGGGGAGGACGAGCAGCCTCCCGCCCCGGAGATCGACCGCCTGAAGCTCCAGGCGGAGATCGCCGAACTCGACCGCTTCATCGCTTGGGCGCGGAGCATCGGCACGGACGCCAAGGCACGGGCGCTCATTCAGGCCCTGTCGATCGGCTTCACCGAGATGGAGCGCATGGGTGCGGCCCGCAAGGCGCTCGTCTTCACCGAATCGCGCCGAACTCAGGCCTTCCTCAAGGGCTTCCTCGAAGCCAGCGGCCATGCTGGTCAGGTGGTCGTGTTCAACGGCACCAACACGGGGCCGGAGGCTCGCGCCATCCATGAGAGGTGGGCGGAGAGAAACGCCGAGACGGGCCGTGCCACGGGTCTCCGGTCGGTCGACACGCGCACCGCGCTCCTCGACCACTTCCGTGACGAAGGCAGCATCATGATTGCCACCGAGGCCGGAGCCGAGGGCGTGAACCTACAGTTCTGCTCCCTGGTCATCAACTACGACCTTCCGTGGAACCCCCAGCGGATCGAGCAGCGGATCGGGCGTTGCCACCGGTACGGGCAGAAGCATGACGTGGTCGTGGTCAACTTCCTGAATGAGCGCAACGAGGCCGACCGGCGGGTGCTGGAGTTGTTGGAGGAGAAGTTCCGTCTCTTCACCGGGCTCTTCGGAGCTTCTGACGAGGTCCTGGGCACCATCGAGTCCGGCGTCGACTTCGAGAAGCGCATCCTCGCCATCTACCAGGAGTGCCGCACACCCGAGGAGATCGAGGCCGCCTTCCTGGCTCTCCGCACCGAGTTGGACGAGCGCATCTCTGCCCGGATGAGAGAGACCCGTCAGCTCCTCCTGGAGTACTTCGACGAGGACGTACACGCCCGCTTGCGGCTGTAACTGGAGGACGCCCGCCAGCAGCTGGACCGGTTGGGGCGGATGTTCTGGGCGCTCACCCGCTACATGCTGGCGGGGTGCGCGGACTTCCGCGACACCGACCTCAGCTTCGTCTTGCACAGCCCGCCGCTGCCCGATGTCCGCGCCGGTCGGTACCGCCTCATCTCAAAGGAGCGGCAGAACGTCGCCGGCGAGTTCCTGTACCGCCTGTCACACCCTCTTGGCGAGCACGTGATCGAGACGGGCAAGCGGCTCGACACGCCGGTGGCCTGCGTCACGTTCGATGTGTCGAGTCACCCTACACGCCTCGCCGCGGTCGAGGAACTTCGGGGGAAGGCTGGATGGCTCACCCTCCAGCACCTCACGATCCACTCCTTCGAGGAAGAGGAGCATCTGCTGTTCTCAGCCGTGGACAGCGACGGCCATCCCGTAGACCAGGAGACCTGTGAGCGGCTGTTCCGTTGTGACGGGCGGGCAGGCCCGGCTCCAGCCTCGGCTGACGACCTACGTGGTCTGCTGGACCGGAACGCCGAGAAGCACCGGCGGGCCGCCCTGAACCGGTCGATGGAGGCAAACAGCCGCTTCTTCCGTGAGGAGCGCGAGCGGCTGGAACGCTGGGCGGAGGACATGGTCCTGGCTGCCGAGAAGGAACTGGCCGACACCAAGGCCCAGATCAGAGACCTTCAACGCCAGGCCCGGCAGGTGGAGACGACCCAGGACGAACTGGGGATACAGACGAAGATCAGGGACCTGCAGAAGAAGCAGCGGCGCCAACGGCAGCGCATCTTCGACGTGGAAGACGAGATCATCGAGAAGCGCGACCAGCTCATTGCCGGCCTGGAACGAAGGATGCAGCAGCGCAGCGAGGCCGAGACGCTCTTCACCATCGCGTGGGCCGTGGTCTGACGCCGAGGCGCGGAGGGGACGCACCATGACGAACTACGAGAAGCTCCGGGGGCTGCTGGCCGAGCTGTTCCAGTTCGACCAGGCGGACCTGGACTTCGGCATCTACCGGATCATGAACCAGAAGCGGGACGAGATCAGCCGCTTCCTGGATCAGGACCTGCTGCCCCAGGTCAGGCAGGCCCTGGCGGAGTACCAGGCGTCCGCCTCGCAGGCCGGACAGGTCGAGCTGCACGAGGCCATCAAGCAGGCGCAGGAACTCGGCGTCGATCCCGACTCCAGCCCCAAGGTTCAGGAGCTGAAGGCCAAAGTCGGCGCGGCACAGGACCTCGCTCAGCTGGAGGATGAAGTCTTCTCCGACCTCTTCGGCTTCTTCCGCCGGTACTACAGCGAGGGGGACTTCATCAGCCTCCGCCGGTATGAGGAGGGCGTCTACGCGATCCCCTACGAGGCTGAGGAGGTCAAGCTCCACTGGGCCAACCACGACCAGTACTACGTGAAGTCCTCGGAGAGCTTCCGCAACTACACCTTCCGCCTGCCCGACGGTCGCCAGGTCCACTTCCGCATTGTCGAGGCGGCGTCGGCGCGCGACAACACGAAGCCGGCCGACAGCAAGGACCGTCGGTTCACGCTCTGGGACGAGGAGACAGGGGGCCAGGCGGAGGAGGACCCGGACGGCACGGACGCCGACATCCTGTTCGGCCTCGGAGACGAGGAGGAGCAGGAGGACGAGGCTGACCGAGCTGTGCCCCCCTCATTCCATGGCCCCGCCGTCGAGGAAGTGGACGGCGACCTGGTCGTGCGGTTCGTCTATCTGCCTGATCCGCAGAAGCGCAAGCAAGCGGCCATCAATGAAGCGACGGCGGAGGCGGTCCTGACGGCTCCAGCGGCCAAAGCCTGGGTCAACGGTCTGCGGACGGGTCAGCCCACCGAGAAGAACCCGAACCGCACGCTGCTGGACAGGCATCTGAGCCAGTACACGGCGCGGAACACCTTCGACTACTTCATCCACAAGGACCTCGGCGGGTTCCTGCGGCGGGAACTGGACTTCTACATCAAGAACGAGGTCGTCCACCTCGACGACATAGAGAGCGAGACCGCGCCCCGGGTCGAGCAGTACCTCGGCAAGGTGCGGCGCTGGCAGGAGATCGCGAGCGCGCTGCTGCGCAAGTACTGCGACCGCTACTACAAGCGGGAGAAGGCGGCGCGGGAAGCCGAGCACCTCGAAGCGCGCGAGCTGACGCCGGATGACCCCAACTTCGTCGAGCAGTACCGGGTGCTCATCGACAAGTCGCTGGAGGAGGTCGCGCAGAAGCTCCGGGACCTGAAGGACGCCATCGAGGCGGGCGAGCTGAAGGAGGTCTCCTGGGGCCACCTGCACGCCCTCGTCTTCGACCGTCACCTCTACCACCCGCTGCTCTACATTCGGTACGACGGCGTCGAGGTCTCGCCGGTATCGCTCAATGACGGCGAGCGGGACTTCGTCCTGCACCTCAGGGACTACTACCGAGGACACGCGGAGTTCTTCGCCGACAAGGAGCTGTACGTGCTGCGCAATCAGAGCCGGGGCCGGGGCATCGGCTTCTTCGAGGCCGGCAACTTCCACCCCGACTTCGTCCTGTGGCTGCTGACAGGCGAGCGCCAGTTCGTGACCTTCGTCGATCCCAAGGGACTTCGCAACGTTCAGGGGCTCGACGACCCCAAGATCCGATTCTGCGAGACCGTGAAGGGCATCGAGGAGCGCATCGGCGATCCAGGCCTGACGCTCAACTCCTGCATCGTCGCAACCACCGCCCCCGAGAACGTGCCCTTCTGGGGCCAGGGGCTCAACAAGGTGAGCCTGGCGCAGCGCAACGTCGTCTTCCAGGACGACGCCGCGTATGTGGAGAAGTTGCTTCGGGTAGGGCTGTCGCCGTAGGGCCACGGAGCAGCCGAGGAGGAAGCCCAGGATGGCGAGATCGTCCCCTGGCAGCAAGGCTCTGGCGAAGGGCAAGACGGTCACCCTTGTTCCCCTCGAAGTGACCACCGCCTCGATCGTCCCAGACGCCGACATCGAGAGGTCAGTGCGACCCGCTGACCTCGCTCTGGGGGCGTCCGCCCTCAGCCAGCTCGGACTGCTCTGGCCGGGTATCTCCCGTGCTGTCACCTCAGGCCGTGAACTCTACCAAGTGACCTTGTCGCCGGCCCTGCAAGCGGGGGTGGATGCCGGTCGATACGCCCAGGATGCGGGGTCGGCCCTTGTGCGAAGCCAGACCACCGGGAGGATTGTCGGCCATGGTGCACTGAAGGCCGCTGGCGATGGCGGTGTCCTGCTGGCCAACCTGTCTCTGACTGTCGCGACCGCGACCATTCAGCTCCAGCTATGGGGCATCGCCCGCCGCCTGGACGCGTTGCGCGACAAGATAGACCAGATCGCCGCCGAGCTGGAGATCGGGCGCAAGGCGAGGGTGTTCGGCAGCATCAACGCCGTCAGGTCTGCCCTAGACTGCGGCGACCTCGACCAGTGTCGTCGCGAGCTCACCAGCGCACTCCCGCATCTCGAGGAGGCATGTGAGGAGTCCATTCGGTTTGAGGAGATGGCGTGGGGCAAGCGGCTGCCGTCGCTCGCCCGACGCCGGACACCCGCTCGTGGGCGATCCACACTGAACCCACTCCGCATCGCGGGTTCGGCGGTCAGGGTCGGCACAACCGCAGTTGAAGCAAGGACGAAGAAGCCGAAGGTAGTGGGATGGGTCGAGCGCTATCTGGCCGGCGCTCAGTGCCGATGGCTCTCGCAACTCACGCTGTACGCCACCCGAGCGGCCCTGGAACAGCCCGGCAACGCCGCCCGGGAACGGGCTCGACTGGTCGACTTCGCGACATCTCGGGCCCCCGAGGCTCTCTCGCGAGTCGCCAGGGCCTTCGGCCTGGCGGAGCCGGCGGGGATGGGTACCCCCGAGTGGTTGCGGGAGTCGTCAGTCCTCCTCGGCGGGGACGAGCAGCTGCGGCGACTGCTGCAGGAGACGGCCGCCCTCGCCCAGTCAACCGATGCCGCCATGCAGCAGCTGCAGGCACCCAAGGTCAGGTACGCGGTGAGGGTCGTGCCGATGGGATGGGCGATGTGCCGGGGACGTTAGGGCCCAAGGCCGAACCCGCGTAGAAGCCAACCCAGGGAGGAGCAGACGATGCGAGCCGGTCTCGTCGACAACGCAGTCGCCACCATGGCGGACGAGCTCGAGCTCTCCCTGGCGGAGTTCAGCAGAGCCGCGATCGGTGTTGCCTTCGTCTCGCGAGCCGGGCTGGACGAGATCGAGGCGTCGCTCGTGGAGTTCATGGAGCGTGGAGGGAGGGCGCGGGTCCTGACCGGAGTCTACCTGTCCTTCACCGAGCCCTCAGCTCTGGAGGCGTTGTGCTCCATCGCGGAACGGTACGCTGACGACGTCTTCGCCTGTCGGGTGATGCCGGCTTCCGTGCCGTACCACAAGAAGATGTACCTCTTTCACGCAGAAGCTGGGCACCCTTGGCGCGCATACATTGGGTCAGCGAACCTGACGAGGTCGCTGCTCGCTGGGAGCAGCGAGGCAACGGTGCGTCTCGACCACGCGAGGTCGCTGCCCATCTTCAGGGAAGTGCTGAACTCGTTCGACGAGGACTTCGCTAGTGCTCTGCCCCTCCGCCGTGAGTTGGTCACCACGTACCGGGAAGCCTACGAGGGTCGGAGGGACGAACGCGGAGCCATCGAGACCCCTCCGGACATCGGTCCTGAACCGCCTCTACCGCGGTTGCGGTCGGAGAGAGTCATAACGTACTTCGTCGAGGGAGAGGTGTCCCAAGCGACGGTGGACGCCGTAGAGCGGCATACGGATTGGTCTGAGAAGGGCTTCGAGATCGCGGCTGGGTTGACAGAGAAAGAACACGCCCAAGTCACGGCCGGCGACCTGCTGGTATTGGAGGACCGATGCCTGGTCTCCCAGCCAGTGACCCTTAACATCATCATGAGCAAACGCATTCTGCCGTCTGCGCCCGACGGCCCGTACCTGGTCGCCTTCCGACGCTCACCGGACACGCGGCCTCGGCGCAGCGGGACGAAGCTCGTGCAGGCCCTGCGCGAGACCGGCCTCATGGGCAGGCGGGAGACCAACATCGGGCGGTGGCGGGCCGTGGAGTCGGCGACCATCTCTGAGAAGATCAAGGCGGTCTTCGCGGCCACCTAGGCATGGGTTACCCGGGAAGGGCCAACCGCCGTTCCCGCTCCAGCCTCGCTGTTTGCGTGTCACCCCGCAGAATGGCGGGATAGCCGAGCCAACCCCAACCGTAGCGGGCCACCAACCGCCTCCCCACTTCCGCGCAGGGGTTGACCCCACTTGGTGGCCCGCACCTCGATCCATACTCCTCTGCCGTTGGGGAATGCCGCGCGAAGCGCGCTCCGTGCACACGATCCGCGAGTGGAGGGTGGCGTTGCCGCCGACTGCCCCCGCCCCCAGCTCCGCGCCAACCCGCGCCAACGTGTGTGGGGAGCGCTCTCGCAAGCACAGCGGGCCCTCTGAGCGCCCGGGAACGCACTCCCGCACCCAAGGTAGGGGTTGGCCTCACTTCTGTGGCCGGGGGCGGTTGTAGAGCGCCAGGGGGCGCTCCTGCAGGGAGCTGGTGTACTCAGTCGGGTGGGGGGCGAGCAGGCTCCTGCAGTTCCCCCAGCGAAGTGCCGCCTCCAGTGGCCGACAGCCCGGCCACCAACCCGGGCACCCGATTGGGATCGGGGAACCCCAACTCGCGGGTCAGCGATGGGGGGCAGACAGATGGCCGGACAAGGTGGCGCAACTGCCGAACGTAGGGGCTTCCTGGCGCGGGCGCTCACGGCACTGGGCGTCTGGCTGGTCGGTGCGCGGGCATTGGCGCAGGAGGCTGTGCAGGGCAGATGGTCG
>VGFB01000026.1 GCA_016869015.1 Armatimonadota bacterium | reverse complement strand
GAAGTCGATGCACACTCGCTCGGCTCGGGTGCAGGTGAACGGGCAGGCAGTCGCCGTCGCCTCGGGCGCCGACATCCTGAAGCCGAGGATGGGCGAGCACTTGACCTTCGCGTTGCGAGGCATCCCAAACCTCCCGACGTACACCGCCATCGCCCCTGTCCCCGAGCCGCAGGCCACCCACGGGGCGGGCCGGCGGGCCCCGGACAGCGCGGCGCTCGACGCCACCGACTCCGGCTGGCTGTACGACGCCGAGCTGCGGGCTGTGATCCTGCGGCACACGATGACCGGCAGGCCCGTGCCCTGCTCGGTGAGCTGGTGAGGAACCCGCCCATGTCCGAGCCGGTGACTCGCGACTCGCTTGCCGCCGGTCTGGGGGCTCTGGGGCTGCGCGCCGGCGACCGGGCGATGGTCCACTCGTCGCTGAAGAGCCTCGGACAGGTCGAGGGCGGGGCGCTCGCAGTGATCGGCGCGCTGCAGGACGTGCTCACCGAGGAGGGCCTGCTGCTGATGCCCTCCTTCAATCACGGCGCGCCCTTTCACGCGGGAGGAGTCGGCTACTTCGATCCTCGGGAGACGCCCACCGAGAACGGGCTCATCCCTGAGACCTTCCGCGCGCTCCCCGGGGTCTGGCGCAGCCTCAACCCGACCCACGCCTACTGCGCCTGGGGCCGCGACGCCGAGCGGTATCTGAACCGCCATCACCTCACGCTGACAATGGGGCCCGACTCTCCACAGGGGATCCTCTGCCGTGAGGGAGGGCTGTGTCTCTTCCTTGGCACGGACTACTTCACCAACACATTCAAGCACGTGGTCGAGATGTCCACCGGCGCCCCCTGCCTCGGGCGGCGCACGCTCGAACTCCCCGTCCACTTGCCGGACGGGCGCGCGGTGAAGCTCCGCACATGGGGCTACCGCGGCGCGCGCTGCCCGATCTCCGATCCGCACGAGTACGCGGACCGCGAGATGGAGCGCCGCGGCCTGCACCGGCGCGCGCAGATCGGCCGCTCAACCGTGACGCTCCTCCGGCTCACCGACTTCTTCCAGCTGCTGGCGGGGATGCTGCGGGAGGGGTATGCCGGCCATCCGCCCTGCCACGAGTGCCCCGTTCGCCCGAACCCGACCCCCTTCGACGTGCCCTCCGACTGGGACGATGGGGCCAACGACCTGCTGCCTGACTCGCCATCGCGCGCCCTCGGGCCGCTGGCCTGGCACAACAGCGGGTAGGACCGGCGACCTCTGCCGTCGAACGCACGGCCCATGACCACCCGCGAACGCTTCCTTGCCATCGTGCACTTCGAGCGGCCCGACTACGTGCCCTACTGGTATGCGCCGGGGATCGGAATCGCGCACCCCGAGACTGTCGCGCGGTGGATCGCGGAAGAGGGCTACCCGAGCGACTTCGACTCGCTGGTGAGCTTCTGGGGCGCCGAAGGGTACCACGGCGTGGGCCTGCACACGGGCTTCCTGCCGGACTTCCCGGTGGAGCGGATCGACTGCGGGGACGGGTACGTGCTGATCCGGCAGCACAAGGCCGAAACGCGCGAGCTCGCCAACAACTGGGACCTGTACACGATGCCCCAGTTCCGCAGTTACATGTTCGAGGATCGGCGGGACTGGGAAGAGCACATGCGCCCCCGCCTCGATCCTGATGACCCCGCCCGGGGGCAGCCGGCCCTTCCCGACACGCAGCCCGATCAGCCCCTCGCGGTGCACTGCCCCAGCTACATCGGCACGCTCCGGAGCTGGTTCGGGCTCGATGCGGTCAGCTACCTCATGCACGACGACCCGGCGCTGATCCACGAGATCAACCGCGCGTTCACCGACCTGTTCCTCAGCCAGGCGTGGCAGGTCGCCGAGCGCGTGCCGATCGACGCGATCACCGGCTGGGAGGACATCTGCTACCGCGGCGGGATGCTGCTGTCACCGGCGGCCTTCCGGGAGTTCTGTGCGCCCTACTACCGCGAGGTCGCGGACTTCGCGCGGCAGGTGGGCGCGGCGGTGATTGACGTGGACTGCGACGGGGACGTCTCGGAGTTCGTGCACTGCCTGTGGGACTGCGGCGTCAACATGTGCCACGCCTTCGAGCCGACCCACGGCGGGTCCGACATCCTGCGGATCCGGGAGGAGCTACCGCGGTTCATCATCTGCGGCGGCCTGGATAAGCACGCGATGGTCGATCCCGACCCGGCCACGGCCCTCGCCGAGGTCGACGCGAAGGTGCCGGCGATGCTGAAGCACGGCGGCTACCTGCCAGGCATCGACCACGGCCTGCCGCCGCACTGCCGCTACCGGCCCTTCTGGCACTTCATGAACCGCATCCGCGAGCACTGCGGCGCGCCGAAGGCGCCGTTCCAGGAAGTCGGACCGCCGGAGTAGAGGCGGCCTTCACGCGCTGAACAGCGCGTTCCCCGGCACGCTGGTCGGCCCGCAGCCGCAGATGTAGTCCTCCGGTGTCATCCCCAGCCTCGGCCCCAACTCCTCCCACATCCGCGTCGTCTCGTTGCAGAGGGAGACGCGCGGTCGGGGGGCGCGCCGCGCGACCTCGTCGATGACGAACTCGTACGCCTCGCGCCGCAGCTCGTGGGGGAAGATGTGCTTCACGCTGGGCCAGTAGCCGGGCCCGGGCGGTCCATCGGCGAACAGCTCGCGCATCCCGCGCAGGAAGCGCGGATCGAGGAGCGAGGTGTCGAGGATCTCGTCGAGATGGTCCGGGTTCATCCAGCCGAGCAGGTCGATGGTGATCACGTCCGGCGTCACCCTCGCCAGCAGGGCCTCGATCAGCGCTCGCAGTTCCTCCCGCCAGCCCTCAATCGGTACGATGGGCGAGAACCGCACCCGCGGGACGTACCCCGCGCCCTGCGCCTTGGCCGCGGCCGCGAGGCGCTGCGCGGTGCTCGGCGTCGCGTGCTCGATGCGCTCGGCGACCGTCGGGCTGGAGATCGTGAAGCTGACGATGGTCTGCCCGCGAGGCTCGAGGTCGAGCAAGTGGTCGACGTTGTCGCTCTTCGTGTAGAGCATGAGGTGCTCACGGTCGCGGGTCGCGAAGAACTCGACCATCAGCCTGGAGGCGCCGTACTCCGGCTCGAACGCGATGGTGTCGGTCTGGTTGTCGTACTTGTAGAGCTGCAGCCAGGGGTTCGCATCGAGAAGGCCGGGCAGCCGCTCGACGAGTTCCTCGAGGTTCACCATGATGTTCGCGAAACCGCCGATGTGGCAGTAGTCGCAGCGGTGCAGGCATCCGAAGGCCGAGTGCAGCTCCCAGGCGTCCTGGCAAACCGTCCCGTACAGCTCCGCGTACCTCCGCCCGTCCCGCAGGGTCCACGCGCCCGCGCCGTCGAGCATCCGCATCGCGAGCGCCGGGAGATGCCGTCGCCTCTCCGCCACGATCTCGGGCGGCTCCCAGGTGAAGGCGTTCAGCACCAGCACCGGGTCGCCGGCGAGGTTCCACTGCCCGGTCCGCCAGCCGCCGCGCGCCAACCACTCCCCGGCCTCGCTGATCTTGTTCAGCCGGGCATCGTCGACCGTCTCGGGCTCGCAGTGGATGTGCGGCAGCATCCGCTCGACCCGCGCGCGCCGTTCCGGCGTCGCCAGGGCTCGCTCGTGGATGTAGAGGGCCGGGGGATGGATCTCGTACATGCAGCTTCCCTGGGCGCAGCACGCTGCGCCATTACGAGGCGCGCCTCCCTCGGGTCGTTGTGGGGGCAGAGCGTGCTCTGCCCAGGCCGTTCCTCACTGCCCCAACGGCCGCACCCCGTACTCCGCCAGTACGCTCAGCATCGTGTCGAGGTCGTCGGTGAGGACGTAGTCGACCCCGGCCTCGGTGAGCTTGCGCATCATCGCCGGGTCTTCGGTGCCGAAGTAGTTCACCCGCACCCCCGCCGTGTGCAGCCTGGCGCAGGCGTCGGCCATCGAGTCATCCCAGCCCCAGATCTGCAGGAAGTCCGCGCCGAAGTCGATGGCGCGCTGAGGGTAGTCGCTCCCGGGTGGCCCCTGTCCGTCCATGTAGCAGATCAGCACGTCGGGGCACATGGCCTGCGCGACGCGCGCCTGACCGCTGCTGCACGCCAGGACGCACTGCTCGACGCGGTCGAGCGCCATGACTTCCCTCACCGTCTCCTCGACCACACCCGGGGCCTCGCGCAGGTGGCAGTTCAGCCTCACCGGCGGCGGCGCGGCTTCCAGCACCTCGCGGAAGGCCGGAATCCGCGTCCCCGCGTACTCCGGCCCCTTCCAGCCTCCCGCGTCGAGGCCGCGCAGCTCCTCGGCGGTCAGGTCCGTGACGGCGCCGCGGCCGTCAGTCGTCCGGTCGACCGTCGCATCGTGCATGATGAAGAGTTCGCCGTCGCGGGAGATCGTGACATCGAACTCGATCTGGTGGGCGCCCTTCGCTGCGGCAAGGCGCACGGCCGGCACCGTGTTCTCCGGAGCGACCTTCTGGTCGCCCCGATGCGCGCTCGCGCGGGATCGGCAGGAACCTAGTCCCGGTGAGGGCACTTCGCCGCACCGTCCTCTCCGTTGGGGGGTGGTCGCGTGCTCGTGGCGTGTCAGCCGTGATTCTGGCAGTTGCCGTTTGTCGTCGTGGGTCGGCTCACCAGAGCCGACGCCGTCCGGCATGGACCTGAAGGCTCTGTCGGCTCGGGTGAGCCGACCCACGACGACCCAAGGCTTCACGGCTGACAAGGCGCTAGTGCTCTGTCAAGCGCCATTCGTTGGGTCCCCGGGAGGACAGGCATTCCTGCCTGTCCGCACAGACCTCGGGTTCCGGGCGAGGACAGGCAGGAATGCCTGTCCTCCTGGACGCGAGAACGACCCAAGGCTTCACGGCTGACAGGGCACTAAGTGCGCCGTCACTCGTGGTTGTTTGGATTGGTGGACGGCCCGTTCCGCACGCCCATCCGTCACCATCGCCGTCGTAGGACGGAGCGCTGCTCCGTCACCATCGCCGTCGTAGGACGGAGCGCTGCTCCGTCACCGTCGTTGTCGAGGTGGGCCCTTCGAGCGACGACGACACAGCCTCACAATCACGAGTGACGGCGCACTAGCCGCCCGCGGACTCCAGCGCCGCTCGAGCGTGAGCGAGGTCGGCCTCCGTCTGGGCGAGGAGGTCCGGAAGCGAGAGGTCGCTGTACTCGCTATGGAGTGAGACAAACCCGTCGTAGGGGATGGCCCGCAGGCAGGTGAAGAACTCCTGCCAGTCCGTCATGCCCTTCTCGAAGGGGAGGGTCTTCGACTTCCAGTGTACCCTCCGCAGCTGGCCGTTTGGCTCCGGGTACCAGCCGAACGACTTGGCGGCCACCAGACGCAGGCGATCCTGAACGAGGTCGAGGCCCTGCTTCCAGACGCCGTAGCCGCCCTCCAGGACGATGTGCCCGGCGTCCACGTAGATCCCGATGGCCTCCGGGTCCAGGCCCTCGACCAGCAGCGAGCAGATGGCGGGATCGGCGGTCAGGAAGTTGCCCGAGTGCGTGTGGATGCAGGCGGTGACCCCGTGCTCCAGCGCCAGCGCTTCGAGGCCTTTGAGATCGGCGCGCACCTTGCCGATCGACTCCCGAACCGTGCCGAAGCCCTGGTACAGCCAGTATCCGAGCTTCAGCCGCGTCACGCCGCACGCGGCCGCGGTGCGGAAGATGTCGGCGGCGTGAGGCTCCTCGGCGCTGGTGATGCCCGTCGTCAGCATCCCCACCACAAGGCCCTTCCCGCGAAGCAGCTCGACGGCCGGCGGCAGCTCCGCGACGACGTTCTCGGGCAGGATATGCCCCTTGTCGCGGACGGTCAGGTCCACACCGTCGAAGCCCAGCTTCGCGATGGCATCGCCCGCTTCGGCGATGGAAAGCTGCTGGAGCATCTTGGAGAACATGATGAACTGCAAGGCCCTTCCCTCCCGGTTTGGGTCGGCGCGCGGTTCGCCGGAGTACCGGCCCCCACCTCCGACCGCGGAGAAGGTGTCGCCCGCGGGGCGAGCGAAACGTGTTGGGTTCCGTCGAGCGCCCGACCCGGCGCGCGATCCCTGTCGGCCCGAGCAGCCCGTTGACCCCTCTGACGACGACCGACCGCGTTGACGAGACGCTGGCCTACCGCCATTCCGGCGTCACCACGCGGGTCCTGATCATCGCCTTCCTGGTCGTCCCCCTCAACGCGCTGTTCATGTGCTTCTTGCAGGGACCGCGCGGGCTGGAGGGGCCGACGGTCGTGTCGCTGTTCTACAACGTCGTCTTCCTCCTGCTCCTCTTTACCGCAGTGAATGCTCTCTTGAGGCGCTTTCTTCCACGCGCCGTGTTCGCGCCGGCCGAGCTGCTCTCGTTCTTCATCCTCCTGTCCGTCGCCACGTGCACCAGCGGGCAGGACACCATGAACACGACCTTCGGCACGATCCAGGGCGCGTTCCGCTTCAGCACGCCGGAGAACGGCTGGGACCGGCTCTTCATCAACTACATCCCCACCACCATGACGGTGAACAACGAGGCGGCGCTCGAGCGGCTCTGGCGAGGCGATGCCTCACTCTTCGATCCGGAGAACTACCGCGTCTGGCTCGGGCCGATGCTGCGCTGGTGGGCGTTCTACAGCGCGCTGTGGGCCGCGCCGGCGGGGTTGATCGTCATCCTGCGGAAGCGCTGGATCGAGCGGGAGAAGATGACCTTCCCGGTCGTTCAGCTGCCCATGGAGATGGCTCAGCCGGGCGTGCCGGCCTTCCGGCACCCCGCCTTCCTCGTGGCCGTCGGCCTGGCGGCCTCGGTGAACATCATCAACGGCCTGCACAGCCTCTACCCGCAGGTCCCCGAGATCCCCGTGAAGCTGTGGCAAAGCCAGACCAACGACATCGGTCGCTTCTTCCACGCCGCGGGCAAGCCGTGGAACGCGATTGACTGGATCTACCTGTGCTCCTACCCCTTCATCATCGGCCTGGCGATCCTGCTGCCCGGCGAGCTGAGCCTCTCGCTCTGGTTCTTCTACCTCTTCTGGAAGGCCGAGGCGATCTTCTGCAGCTGGGTCGGCTGGCTGAACATGACCCCCGAGTTCCCCTACTTCAAGGAGCAGTCGTTTGGCGGGTACATCGCGATGATCGCCTTCAGCGCCTGGGCGGCGCGCGATCACCTGGCCCTGGCCTGGCGCCGGATCATCGGGAGGGGCTCGCCGAGCATCGACGCGGAGGAGCCGCTCAGCTACCGCGCCTCGGCGCTGCTGTTCGCCATCCCCTTCCTGTACGTCGTCTCGGTGGGAATCTCTCAGCGGATGGCCACCTGGGTGTCGGTCGCCTTCTTCGTGCAGTATTACCTCATGAGCACGATCGTCGGCCGCATCCGGGCCGAGATGGGTCTGCCGACCCATGAGCTTGAGCGCCTCGGGCCGACCGTCATGCAGGGGAACGTCCTGGGGCCCCGCCTCTTGGGCAAGCAGAACATCACCTCCCTGTCGGTCTTCTTCAGCTTCACACGCGGGATTCGCAACATCCCGCTGCCGCACCAGTTCGAGGCCTTGTTCTTCCAGCACAAGACCGGGCTCAACGGCAAGAAGCTGCTTATCTGGTCGATCGTCATCATTGCCTTCGCCCAGGCCTGGGCGCTGTTCTGGATGCTGTTCCTGGGCCACCGTCACGGGTGGGGAGCCGACTGGGCCCCGTGGTGGCAGTGGGCCAGCCAGGAATCGTGGCGGCAGCTGGCCGGATGGCTGGGCCGCAACGAGGGGTTCAACGTTGGTCGCTGCCTGGCATCGGTCATCGGCTTCGGCGTCTACTTCGGGCTGATGTTCGTCCGCACCCGGTTCATCTGGTGGCCGCTGCACCCGGCGGGCTTCGCCCTGTCGACGACATGGTACATGGCCCACATGTGGTTCCCCATGTTCATCGCGTGGGCCCTCAAGGGCCTCGTCGCTCGCTACTCGCACGCGAAGGGCATGCGGATCCTGACGGCCGCGGCTTACGGCCTCATCCTCGGTGACATCACCACCGGGGGGTTCTGGATCCTCTACTCCATGATCACCCGCGTGAACGTCTACGCCTTCTGGCCGTAGCCATGGGCCGACTTGCTGGTTTGCCCCTACAGGGCGCCCGCGGCGCTCCGGGGGCAAACCAGCAAGTCGGCCGCGCGCGCCCATCTTCGGTCCGCACGTTGCTTGACAACCCCTGCGCAACCGAACTACACTCCCGCCGTTGGAGGGGTGGATGCAACGTTCCTGGGCCTCGGGGCTTGAGCTGACCACGGTCGGGATCACCCTTGTCCTGGCGACGCTGCTGGGCTACGCCGGCGGCAGCTGGCTCGACGGACGGCTCGGCACGGGGCCGGTGCTGGGGGCGATCGGTTTGCTGCTGGGTGCCGCGGGGGGGTTCGTGCAGTTGTTCCGCGTGGTGAACGCCGCCTCGCGACGGAACGAGGATGACGATGGCGAGGGATGAGGGGCTGTTCCGGCGCGTCGCGATCACGAGCCTGGTCGTCACCGCCATCGTCTTCGGCGCGCTGGCGGCGTACTTCCCCTGGCCCGTCGGCGTCAGCTTCGTCCTGGGAGCGGCCACCGGCCTGGCCTCACTGGGGACCCTGGAGGCCCTCGTCGGGGGGCTGACGGCCGTCGAAGCCGCGGCGCGGCGCCGCCGACTGCTCGTCCTGGGCGGCGTGCAGCTGCTGAAGTACGGTCTCATCGGCGTGGCGTTCTACTTGTTGTTCGCCCTGGGGGCCGCGAACGGACCGGCCCTGGCCGCGGGAGTCACGTTGCCGACCGCAGTGTTGTGCCTGAAGGAAGCCGGACGGCGAGTGAACCGCAAAGTCGGCGTTGCCGAAGGGCAGACCAAACTAACCGACGAATAGGCTGCACATTACCTGAATGGGGTTCGTCGGAAGTTGGTGCGACGAGACCCATCGCGGGCGCGGAGAGCTCACCTCTGCGCCCCGATCCGTGGAGTAGTGATCCAGCGCAGTGCCGAACGAGAGTGAAACCCACGACGGCGGTCACGTAGAGCACGCCGAGGAGCAGCCGGAGGCGCACGAGGGCAACCTCCTGGCGCACCCGCACCCGACGGTGCTCAACGCGTATCCGGTCGCCCTGGAGGCGCTGGCCGGGCGTTGGGACGCGCCCGAGGAGCAGCAGGCCGGCTTCGCCGAGCGCTTCCAGCTGGCCGGGCAGCGGTATCTGCACGGACACCTCTCGCCGACGCCCCTGGCCGTGCTGCAGTGGGCCCCGGTCAACACGGTTGCCACCTGGGTGATGATGCTGACGCTGGCCCTGGTGATCCGTCTGGGCACCCGGCGGATGCAGGCGGTGCCGGGGCGGCTCCAGGGCATTGTGGAGTGGGCCTACCAGTCGCTCAACGGCTTCACCATCAACATGGTGGGCGGTAAGCACGCCGCGCAGTTCACGCCGCTGCTGGGCACCTTCTTCCTCTACATCCTGTTCCTGAACCTGGGCGGGCTCGTGCCGGGCTTCATCTCCGCCACGGCGGCGCTGAACACCACGGTCGCCCTGGCGCTCTGCTGCTTCATTGCGGTTCAGTACTTCGGGTTCCGGAGCCAGGGCCTGGGGTACCTGAAGCACTTCGTCGGCGAGCCGTGGTGGCTCTTCCCGATTAACGTGCCGATTCACGTCCTGGGCGAGCTGGCCCGGCCGCTCTCGCTGTCGATCCGTCTGTTCGGCAACATCTTCGGGGAGGACACGGTCATCGCCGCCCTGATCGCCATGGGCGTGGTTGCCCTGGGCACCAGCGGCTGGTTCATCCCCGTGCCAATGCAGTTCCCGATGCTGCTCTTCGGCATCTTCGGCTCATTCGTGCAGGCTCTCGTTTTCACCATGCTCGCCGCCTCGTACATCTCGAGCGTGGTGCAGGAGCACGGGCACTGAACGGCAACGGCAGGGCGGCCTGCCGAACCGGGCGTAGACGGCAAACGAAGGAGAGTGCGAGACTGATGGACTATCCGGCTGCATTGGCTCTGGCTGTTGGGTTGGGGTTGCCCATTGCGGTACTGCTGGCGAGCACGGCTCAGGGACGCGCGGCGGCCGCCGCCGTTGAGAGCATTGCGCGGCAGCCCGAGGCCGCGGGCGACATCCGCTCGGCGCTGCTGCTGGCGCTGGCGCTGATCGAGTCGCTGGTCATCTACTGCCTGCTGATCTTCTTCCTGCTCATGGGGAAGCTCCCGGGCATCCTGGAGTATCTCGACAAGGCCAGGTAGGGCGGACCGCTCGCCCGGACGAGGGGACGTGAGCGAGGCATGGACTTCAGCGCGCTGCTGGAGACGCTGAACATCTCCCCACCGGCCCTGCTGGTCAATATGGTGGGGTTCGTCCTGCTGTTCCTGCTGCTCCGGAAGATCTACTTCGGGCCCATCTCGAAGTTCCTGGAGGAGCGCGAGCAGGGCATTCGCCAGTCGCTCGAGGACGCCCAGCAGGCGCGGCAGGAGGCGCAGGCCGAGCGCGACCGGCTGCGGGAGGAGCTCCAGCAGATCGAGCAGACCGCCCGGGATCGGATCCAGCAGGTCACGCGCGAGGCCGCCGAGGCGCGGGAGGAGATCGTGCAGGCCGCCCGGGCCGAGGCGGAGGCCGTGCTGGCCCGCGGGACCGAGCAGCTGCGGCGAGAGAAAGAGAAGGCTCTGGTCGAGATCAAGGACCATGCGGCCGATATCGCCGTCGAGGCTTGTGAGGCCATCCTCCGACGCACGCTCACCGACGAGCGCCATCGGCTCCTCGTCGACGAGTTCCTGCACGATCTGGAGCAGTACCGAGCCGCGCCCCCGGCGCTCTAGGTCACCGGGAACGGCAACGGCGACGACGGAAGGCAGGGCAATGCGAGACCGTAAGGCGGCAGTGAGGTACGCCCGGGCGCTCTTCGAGGACGCCCGTGCGCGTCAGGCCGTCGCTGAGGCGGCCGAGGACCTCGCGCTGCTCAACGAAGTCCAGCGGCGTAGCCCCGACCTCGTGGCCTTCCTCGGTCACCCACTGGTGGCGGCGGAGCGCAAACGGGAGCTCTGCCGCGAGCATCTCGGCTCGCGCCTGCGCCCGGAGCAGCTGAGCTTCCTGGACCTGCTGGTGCAGCGACGGCGGGTCGACCTCCTGCCGGAGATTGCCGAGCGCTTCCAGCAGCTCGTGGACGACCATCAGGGCCTGGTGCGGGCCGGGGTCTGGTCGGCGGCCCCGCTGACCGCGGACGAAACGGCGCGGCTGACGCAGGCCATCGCCGAGGTGTTCGGCGGGCGGCCCGTCATCAAGATGCAGGTCCGCCCGGAGCTGATCGGCGGGGTGACCGTACGGGTGCGGGACTCCGTCCTTGACGGCTCCGTCCGGACCTCGCTGGACATGCTGGCGGCTGACTTGAGGGCCGTCAGCCTCGACATGGCGGCCTTCGAGGATGGGCCACGGACTTCGGACTCGGCGCCAGACCCGAGACCCGAGGCCTGAGACTTTCGAGTTGAGACCTGAGACCTGGAACTCGCGCAGAGCAGAGGTGAGGCAACTTGGGCGTTCGGCCGGATGAGATCAGTGCGGTACTGAAGCGCGAGCTCGAGGGCTACCGGACGCAGCTCGAGCTGGTGAACGTCGGCACGGTGCTGCAGGTCGGCGACGGGATCGCTCGCTGCTACGGGCTCGCGGGAGCCATGGCGAATGAGTTGATCGAGTTTCCCTCTACGCCCGACGGTGTGGAGGTCTATGGGATTGCGTTCAACCTCGAGGAAGACAACGTCGGCTGCGTCCTCATGGGGCCTGACCAGCACATCTCCGAGGGCGACGAGGTCAAGACCACCGGGCGCATCGCCAACACGAAGGTCGGCGACGCGCTTCTCGGGCGAGTCGTGAGCCCCCTGGCCGAGCCGCTGGACGGCAAGGGCCCGGTGGTCAGCGGCCAGTACCTGCCCCTGGAGGGCCAGGCGCCGGGCGTCATTGAGCGCCAGCCCGTCAGCGAGCCGATGCACACCGGCCTGAAGGCCATCGACGCGATGTTCCCCATCGGGCGCGGCCAGCGCGAGTTGATCATCGGCGACCGGCAGACGGGCAAGACCGCCATCGCCGTCGATGCCATCATCAACCAGCGCGCCACCGGCGTGAAGTGCATCTACGTCGCGATCGGGCAGAAGCTCTCAACGGTCCGGCGGATCGCCGCGACCCTGGAGCAACACGACGCCCTCGCCCACACCACCATCGTTGCGGCCTGCGCCAGCGACCCCGCGGCCGTGCAGTACATCGCCCCGTATGCCGGCTGCGCCATGGGCGAGTACTACCGGAACCGGGGGGAGCACGTCCTGGTCGTCTACGATGATCTCAGCAAGCACGCGGCGGCGTACCGGCAGGTGTCCTTGCTGCTGCGGCGCCCGCCCGGCCGCGAGGCCTTCCCGGGTGACATCTTCAACCTGCACAGCCGCCTGCTCGAGCGCGCGGCGAAGCTGTCGGCCGACCTCGGCTCCGGCTCCTTGACGGCCCTGCCCGTCGTCGAGACGCAGGAAGGCGACTTCTCGGCCTACATCCCGACCAACGTCATCTCCATCACCGATGGGCAGATCTACCTGGAGCCCGATCTCTTCTACGCCGGCATCCGGCCCGCCATCAACGTCGGCCTCAGCGTCTCCCGCGTCGGCAGTGCCGCGCAGACGAAGGCCATGAAGCGCGTTCAGAAGCAGCTCAAGCTGGACCTCGCCTCCTATCGCGAGTACGAGGCCTTCGCCCAGTTCGCCTCCGATCTCGATGACACCACCCGCCGCATCCTGCAGCGCGGAAGCCGAATGGTCGAGCTGCTGAAGCAGCGCCAGTATGCGCCGATGAACCCGACCGACCAGGAGCTCGTCATCTTCGCGGGCCAACAGGGCTTCCTGGACGAGCTTGAGCTTCGGGAGGTCGCGCAGTTCGAGAGCGATCTCATCGCCTTCTGCCGCGAGCGGTATCCCGACCTCATCGCCCGCCTCGACAAGACCCAGACGCTCGGCGATGAGGACGAGGCACAGCTGCTCGACGCCGTCCGCGATTTCAAGGAGCGGCGGGCGTCGTAGGTCCAGTGGCTTGTGGGTCGTGACATGCGGTGCTGTAGGAGCGGCTTCGGCCGCGATGGTGTTTCTCGCACCGACCCAAGCCTCCACGACATCGCGGCTGAAGCCGCTCCTACAACACCCGGGACCATGGCTGGCAAGGCGTTGGGGTTCCAGGTCCGTAGTCTGAAGTCTGAGGTCTGAAGTCCGTAGTCCATGGCTAAGACACTTCGACAACTGAGGCGACAGATCCGTCTGGTGGGGAAGATCCACCAGATCACGCGGGCGATGCAGATGGTCGCCGCCGCGAAGTTGCGGCGCGTCCAGCAGCGCGCGCTTGAGGGCCGCACGTACTGGCAGCGGATGCAGGAGATCGTGCGGGAAGTCTCGGCGACCGCGCCGGAGATCGATCACCCGCTGCTCACGCCGCGGGAGACGCAGCGGATCGGGTTGCTGGTCGTGGCCGGCGAGAAGGGCTTGTGCGGGGGCTACAACGTCCAGGTGGCCCGCGAAGCGGACCGTTTCTTGAGGGGCCTGCAGCACCCCGCGGCCGTCCGGCTGACGGGCCGCAAGGCCCAAAGCGCTCTGGAGCGGGGCGGGTGGGCCATCGAGGACCAGTTCACGCGCGAAGACCGAACCCTTCCGGCCGATGCGCGTCGGATTGCGCAGGAGCTGCGGCGGTGGTACGAGACCGGCGAGGTCGATGAGGTGCATGTCTGCTACTCCCAGTTCGTGAGCACCTCCCGCGACCATCCGGCCGTCGTGCGTCTGCTGCCCGTCGCCGGCGCCGAGGCCGGCGATGAAGACGGCCCGGCGCCCAGCGAGTACATCTTCGAGCCGCCAGCGCAGGAGCTCTTCGCGAGGCTGCTGCCGCGCTATGTGGACGCGCAGGTCTACCAGATGCTCCTGGAGGCGTCGGCTTCCGAGCACGCGGCGCGCATGAGGGCTATGGCGGCGGCGACGGATAACGCGGAGAAGATGACCCAGCGCCTGCGGATGCAGGCCAACCGGCTCCGCCAGCAGGAGATCACTGAGGAGCTGCTGGACGTGGTCGGCGGCGCCGAGGCATTGAGGTAGGTCTCAGGTCTCGGGTCTCAGGTCTTGGGTTCACTGCCACGGCGACTGGAGTCGGAAGCGCTTGCCGCGAAGCCCGACAGCCTCCGAGCCCGGTACCGCCTTCGTAGACCCGAGACCTTAGACCCGAGACCTTAGACCCTAGACCCGAGACCTTAGACCCGAGACCCGAGACCTTAGACCCTAGACCCGAGACCTTAGACCCGAGACCCGAGACCTTAGACCCGAGACCGGAGACAT
>VGFB01000025.1 GCA_016869015.1 Armatimonadota bacterium | reverse complement strand
CTGGCCCCTCAGGAGAGGGGCCGGGGGTGAGGCCGCCGTCCGCCGTCGCCGTTCCCTGGGACCGCAGGGCGTCTCGCCTGCTGGCCAGGCTGGTGGTGGCACCGGTGTGGCGGCCGTTGCCGTCCGCCGTCGCCGTTCCCTGGGACCGCAGGGCGTCTCGCCTGCTGGCCAGGCTGGTGGTGGCCCCGGTGTGGCGGCCGTCGCCGTCCGCCGTCGCCGTCCGCGCGTCGCGCGTCGGCCCGAAGGGCCGCTTGGTGCTCTGTCAGGCATGGACTGTTGGGTGACGGAAATCCGGGACGGCCGAGGTAGCTGCAGAACGCGGGGACTGACGACGAAACCCGGCCCCATCGGGTTTGGTTGTCTGTACCCGAAGTTGCGGTTGGCGCTCTGCAGCTCCCTCACTCCCTCAACCACACGACCTGTTCCTCCGGCAGCGCCACGCCGCTCGCTCCCATGATCTCGGCCAGGTGCGCCGGGTCGTTCGTGCCCGTGATCGGGACGACCGCGAAGGGCTGGTGCATCAGCCAGGCCAGCGCGACCTGGACGGGGGTGCACCCGAGCTCCGCCGCCAACTCCCGCGCCCGCTCGCGCCGGGCGAGGTTGCGCGGCTGCGCGTAGTCGGCCTCGACCTCCGGACGCCCGGCCAGGAATCCGCGCGCCGTGGGGGAGTACGCCGCCACCGGCAGTCCGGTCCGCGCGTGCCACGCGAGGTCGGCCGCGGTGAGGTACCGGACCGTCGGGTCCTCCGCCATCGGCCACGAGGGCTCCGCGAGGCTGAAGTGCACCTCTGAGAGGCAGAAGCCGACCCTCTCCTCCGCGCCCGCGTAGGCATTGGCCGCCTCGATTCGCGCCACGCTCCAGTTGCTCGCGCCCAGCCATCGCACGCGCCCTCGCGCGATCTCCTCGTTGAGGCAGTCGATGATCTCCCCCACCGGCACGCACGAGTCGTCGCGGTGCAGGTAGTACAGGTCGATGACCTCGACCCCCAACCGCGCGAGGCTCTCGTCCACGTCCGCGCGGATCACCTCCGGCGCAAGGTAGCGATCGGGCCGGTGGTAGTAGGGCCCGAACTCCGGGTGCCCGCCCTTGGTGGCGAGCACCAGCGAGTCCCGGCAGCCCATCTCGGCCATGCACCGACCCAGCTCCCGCTCGCTACGGCCCGCGCCGTCCGGCAGCCACGCCGAGTAGCAGTGCGCGGTGTCCACGAAGTTGCCGCCCTGGGCGAGGTATGCCTCCAGCAGTTCGCACGCCGCGTCGCCCGCGACCCGGGTCCCGAAGTCCCCCAGCCCCAGCGCAATCGGCGAGACGGTCAGGTCGGTCTGTGGGATCGTGAGGTGGCCACTCGGCACGGTGCAGGCCTCCAGGAGGGGTTCCCGACGGCTCCGGCGCGTCGGCCCGCTTGAGGTCGCGCCCTTCGGGCGCCTGATCCGAGGAGATCGCCGGTCGTACCGGGACGCGGTGTCTCCCGACCTGGGCCGGACTCGGTAGGTCAGGGCGTGGTGTTGGGCTGTCCCAGCTGCACCTCCCCGATCGGGAAGTACACGACGCATGCGTAGGGGCCGCCCCGGTCGTCGTACTCCTCGTTGCGCGTGGACAGCACCTGTTGGTCCTTGTCCAGCAGATACACCTTCGTCGTGCGGCGGATCACCTGCCCGTCCGGGTAGGGCTGATCGCTGCTCTTACGGACGAACCCGAGGAAGAGGTGCTGCAACTCCGCGGGCACGCCGCGCAATGTCACCGGCACGGTGTAGAGGTCAGGGGTGTGGGTCAGCCCGGTGCCAAACAGCCCCTTCACGCTCCAGCGCCTGCACTTGTGGACCGCATCCTGGAACTCGAGGTTGCGCGGGGGCAGGAAGACCAGGCCGCCGCCGGGGAACCAGTCATTGACGATCCGGCCGTTACGCACCGCGAGGTCGGCCCGACTCTCCGCCATGCCGGCCTCGATGGCATGCCACTCGGTCTCCTTCCCGCCCTTCTCCACGCGGATGAACCCCTTCCAGTCCACCCGACGCCCGCGGTAGCCCGCATCGCCGCCGCCCGTCCCGCCTGCGCCCGGCCCCACGTGGGCAAAGGCGGTGCCGATGTCGTCGTGCACCAGCACGATCAGGGACTCGTAGCTCTCCGCGTTGGGCAACGGGATGGTCGCCGTGGCGCGGTTGTTGGTCCAGGCGCCGCACGTGAGTGCCTCGTCGCGCTCGAACCGGATCCGCTTGCTGGCCGGGGTCGACCCGCCGTACGCGAGGTTGTAGCTCAGGAACGAGCGGTCCTCGGCATCCGCCTCCGTGATCGTCAGCGTGGCCGTCGTGCGGTCGGCGCTCAGCGCCACCTGCACCTCCGGCTTGTGCTGCGGCAGGCCGCTGCTGTAGATGCCTCGGTTGGCCACGACCGCCTTCAGGCCGTGGGTGAGGAAGGGGTGGCTGCCGTAGTCGTGAAGCAGCCAGTAGTGCCAGAAGCTGTCTTCGAGAAGATCGCCCTCGTCAATCAGGCAGTCCGGGTTGTGACGGGTCAGACTCTGCCAGATGCGGGACAGGTTCGGGTCCTCAAGCCGGTCGTACCAACGGACTGACCCCGGCCAACCGGCGGCCTGGGCCTTGATCTGCTCCGCTTCGGGGAAGAACTCCGGGCCGGTGGGATCGTAGACATCCCACAGCACGGCCGCGTTCTCCAGCTCGTTGATGGCGCGCAGGTTGGCGGGCACCTTGCCCCGCCACTCCAGGTTGCCCGGCAGGGCCGTCTCGCTGTTGTAGGGCGCCTCGTCGGGAACCCAGGACTGCTCCAGATGCTCCTCGTCGCCCAGCAGGCTATGCGTCGGCCGGCCGTCGACCGTGGGGGAGCCGCGTACCGCGGCCGCGAGGAACTCCGCCCACCCCTCCTTCCAGGCCAGTTCCGCGTTCTTGCAGGTCGTGGCCGTGTGGCTGCTGCCCTGCCAGACCGCGAAGCTCTGCGGCAGCGCCCAGTAGACGTCGTGCATGACCTTGTGGGCGTACTCGTGGATGGCCGTGCACTGCAGGTACTGCCAGTTGAGCACGATCTGCTCCGGGACGCGCGCGTCGGAGCTGTCGAACTGATCGGCGTACAGCCGGCGTGCGTCAAGGTAGATGTTCCCGATCCCTGGGGGGAGGGCCAGCGGCTGGTAGTGCGCGTTGTCGGCTTGCGGGTAGGCCAGGTTGGTGTCGCGCCAGATATGGTGGGCCGGAATGCCGCGGCTCACCAGCCACTGGTAAGCCTGGCGCACGGCGAGGCAGGCGTGCAGACCCGTCAGGGTCTTGCGGCCGTCGGTGTCGTAGTAGGCCCAGAAGGTGACGTTGTTCTTGGGCCCGCCGATCCAGGCATCGATGGCGCACTCCGTGTTCAGCAGCACTCGCGCGTTGTCGGTCTGGCCGTTGTACTGCCACACGGAGCCCTGCTCCGGGTTGCAGCGAACGGTGCAGCGACCGTCAACCTGCAGCTCCGACCCCGGAGTTCGGGGCATGCTGGCGGCCCCGCTCGTGTCGTACGAGCCCAGCAGCAACTCGTCTCGAATCTCCAGGTCGACGTCGAAGTGGCCGTCCAGAGGGTTGCGGTAGGTGGCGGCGTACATGCCGTCCGTGCCCGTGTAGCCGGTCGGGTCCGGCGTAATGGCCCCGAACTCCACCTGCACCAACAGGCCCTCCAGCGGCACATAGGTGCCCTGGCCGGGGACCTCCGTCTCGGGCGGCGCATCGTACCAGGGGCGCACGGGGGGAATCAGCTCGGGATGCCAGCAGTACACACTGCCCCAGATGCGGACCTCGGCGGAGGCAGGCGGCAGGCACAACAACCCGAGCAGCACGGACCCGAACCACCGTCCCATCGCCATCACCCCCTCGCAAGACTCTATTCGGGCGTGTCGCAGCCTCCTCCTGCCCCATGTTCCCTCATTGGCGGTGGCCTTCTCATGCGCGCTCTCACTCCACCAGCCTCCGCGAGTTGCCGTCCAGGATCCGCGCCATCACATCCTCCGGCAGCTCGTACCCCTCCAGCGCATCCAGCAGGCGGCGGTCGAAGTAGTCGGTGCCGTACATGAGCTTGTGGCTGAGGTCGAGGACGAAGTGCCGGCCGAAGTCGGGGTCGCGGGTGATGGCGTTGAGCCCGGAGCCGGCCGAGAGATCGGCCCACAGGTTGTCGTACTTCGCCAGGAGTTGGGGCAGCAGGCCGCCCGGCGTGACCTTGCCCTCGGGGTAGGCGTTCGTCGGATGATCCTCGGCGTCGCCGGAGATCCACCGCCACCAACCCGGCCCGTGCCCGATGAAGTTCACCGTCGGGAACTCCTCCAGCACCGCCGGCAGCCGGGTCAGGTCGGCCATGTACCAGAAGCTCACGTCGGGCATCCAGATGTCCATGTGGAACAAGAACGGCAGCCCGAGCTCTGCGCACGTGTGGTAGACGACCTTCAGGTCCGGGTTATCCACGCACAGGCGGAACTTGGCCTCCCCGAAGCCCTTGCACCCCTGCTCGACATACGCGCGAATGCGCCCGGGCACATCGGCCTCGCGCGGATCGACCGAGCAGAACGGGACGAACAGGTCGGGGTACCGCTGCGCCGCCTCGAGGGCGTCGGGCGTCGGCAGTTCGTATTCGCCCGTCCACCGCCGATCCCACTCCTCCCAGCCCAGCGCCCACACGCGACTCACCCCCAGCGACCGGAAGTGCGCCGCCCACGCGTCGATGTCCATGTCCAACCAGTTCACGTGACAGTGGATGTCGGTGATCGTCATGCGAGGTCTCCTTTTCAGCGTGGTGGCGCGCCCCAGTTCGCCGACGGCGGGGGGATTCCATTCCCCCGATCCGCCTTCCGCTGCACCTTCGCAGGCTCGCCGGGGTTCTTGGAGGGGAATGCGAGCGTATGGAGATCGGTGGTGACTTGCCGTGGACTCGCCCTTGGCGGAAGCGGCCGTGATCGTGGCTCTGATCCTCGCGAACGGGTACCTCGCGCTGGCTGAGATCGCTGTCGTGTCGGCTCGACCGGAGCGCCTCAAGGGCGCCGTGCAGCAGGGTTCTCGATCGGCGCGGGCGGCGTTGGCCCTCGTTGAGGACCCGGCCCGTCTGCTGGCCACGGTCCAGGTCGGGATCACGCTGGTCGGTATCCTCTCCGGCGCGATCGCGGGCGTCACGCTGGCCGAGCGACTGGCCGACATCTGCCGACGCTGGCCGGCTCTCGCCCATCACGCCGAGGGCTACAGTGTGGCCGTCGTCGTCGGCGCGATCACCCTCGTCTCGCTCATCCTGGGCGAACTCGTGCCCAAGCAGATCGGTCTGAACGCGCCTGAGCGCGTCGCCGCCTTCGTCGCCCGCCCCATGGGGGCCCTTGCTCGACTTGCGTCGCCCGTGGTCTGGGTGCTGACCGCGCTGACCCGCGCCACCCTCGCCGCCATTGGCGTGCGGGAGAAGCCCGAGCCGACGCTGACCGATCACGAGCTCCGGATTCTCGTCGATGAGGGAACCCGGGCCGGTCAGTTCGCGCCTGCGGAGCGCGACCTGATCGACCGCGCCCTCGACCTCCACGACCTCGACTTGCGGTTCATCATGACCCCCCGCTCGCGCGTCGTGACGGTGAACGAGTCCGATCCGCCCGCGGCCATCCTGCAGCGGATCATCGAGTCCGGCTATTCCCGGTTCCCGGTGGTGGGCGGAGAGGGGGACGACATACGCGGCGTCTTGCACGTGAAGCACTTCCTCGGCCGCTGTCTGCACGGCCCGCCGGCCGGCGTCACCGAGTGTGTGCAGCCCGCGTTGATCGTTCCGGAGACCGTCTCGGCGCTGGATCTGCTGTCGCGCTTCTCTGCCGAGCGCACGCACATGGCGATCGTCGTGGATGAGCACGGCCAGTTCGCGGGCGCCGTCACGCTGGATGATGTGCTGGAGGTGTTGCTCGGCAGCGTCGTCCTCGCGGAGCGCCCGGTCGCTGACCCGGAGGTGGTGAGACGCGCGGACGGCTCCTACCTGATCGACGGCGCGCTGGCCCTGCCCGAGTTCCGAAGGCTGGTGGGTCTCCGCGAGCCGCTCGCCGTCGAGCGCACCCAGACCACCGTCACGGGGTTGGTGACCGCGGCCCTGGGCCGTCTGCCCGTCCTCGGCGACGTGGCCTACGCCCACGGCTTCCGTCTCGAGGTCATCGACATGGACGGATCGCGGCTCGACAAGGTGCTGGTGACGCCGGCGAACCCCACCGACGAGGGTCGCCCGTAAGCTGCTCCGCCGGGACCGTCGCGCGACATCCAGCGGGCCACGCGGCCCACGCTACCGGGTCTTCGACACGCTTACGCTCCGCAGATAGTACGGTCCTGGAGTGTCGGCGTTGAACACGAAGTTGTAGCCCCACTTGCCCACAAACTGCGCGTCGGCGATCGTCCAGGTCTTCGTGTACCACTGGTCATTGCCGGGGATCGTGTACCACTCGCCGGTCCCGCGAATGCCCGTGGTCGACTCGTACCAGAGGTTGAACCCCGCGTCCTCGTTGGCGGCATTCCGCCGCGCGACTACCGTGATCGTGATCGGCTCCGTGGTGTACGACAGGAACCCGGGGGCGACGCTGAAGGACCGCCCCTCACCCGTCCTCCAGCACCTCCAGGAACCACCCCGGCACTTCCGCCGCCCACACCTGCGCCAGGCCCGTGCTGTCCGAGTTGAAGACCACGTGCCGGTTCCCGGGCGTCATGTACGGGTGCGGGTGCGTGGCCTGGGGTGAGGCGCACGTCGCTCCCGTATCGCACAGGGGCATCATCCTGCCCGTCGCGATGCTCCCCACATAGATGCGCCCGCTGATGAAGTCGTCGGTCACGAAGAACCTGCCGTCCACCGACGCCGACATGTGCCCGAAGCACCGCCCGCGCCACAGACGCCGCGCGACCTCATCCCCGGGCTTCAGGAGGTAGATCGCCCCGCCCGGCGGCTCGCTGACGGTCAGGATGACCTCCCCGGTCCCACCCACCCAGCACTCATGCCCGGTCACCGGCCCGGTGAAGGGCTTGCCCACGGGCAGGTAGCGCAGGTTCCCGCCCTCCGCGTCAATGACGTAGAGCGTCGCGCCCTCCTCACCGACGAGCTGCTCGATGTTCTCGTCCTCGTCAAGGATGCTTCCCCGGTTGAGCTGCACCAGAATGTCACGCCCCTCGCGCGGCTCGTACTGCGGGTGCGGGTTGCAGATGTGCGCGTGCTGGTGCAGGGCCTCCCAGGCCCCATCCCTCAGGTCCACGCGGTACAGCCCTCACAGGTCGCCGGCGATGCGGTAGTTGCCGAGGAAGTACCGCTCGTCCGGCGAGACGGAGCACACGGGATACCGCGTCGCCGGGCAGGCGCTCAGATCGCACGCCTCCTCCAGCTCCCAGGTCGCCAGGTCGAATCGCATCAGGACTCGTCGGTCGCCGGTCCCCGCGGCCTCGAAGAACAGCCCGTCGCCGAAGGGGTTGGACGCCGGGTAGCCGGCGAGTAGACAACCCGTGGGCGCTACCTGACTCGTCTCCAGGTCGGCCACCCACAGTGACTCCCCGGGGGCATACCCGGTCGGCCCGCGCAGGATCGCGATGTACCTCCCGTCCGCAGAGGTGTAGCGCTCCTCGCAGTAGATGCACTGACTGACCAGCGCGCCACTGGTCAGCTGCGTCAGCCGCGCCCCGACGTTCGGGTCGCTCCCTCTGTGAATGGCTTCCGGCATCCAGCGCGGTCTCAGGCGCATGGCTCACTACCCCCCGCGGGCGAGGCGCCCCCGTCCCGACGTCGTTGTCCTTGTGTCGTGGCCGCCGCCGTCATCCTTGGGCAGTACCCCTCCAGCGTATGGGTCGTCTGATTGTCGCACGAGAAGCCGAAGGGACTGGCGTCGACGGTGGGGGGGGCTTGGGCGTATGTACCCGGCAGCGCGAGGACGCCGACGGCGAGGAGGGCGAGGAGAGGCCGCATCGACAGAACTCCATCAGAGGGGTCGCGCAGTCTACGGGTCGAGGGCCCGGGCGAACGCGGCGTAAGGGGCATCGTCCTGCTTGGCCTCTTCGAGCAAGGCCCGGGCTTCTGCGTCCCTCTTCGCAAGCTCCGACAAGTAGGCCAACTGCTTCACACGCCAGCTGCGTTCAGCCCGAAGGTCGGGGCGGTTGAGGTCCAGGAGGTCCCTGGTTACGGTGCCTCGGATGGTCTTCCCGTAGACATTGGCGAGGCGGGCGACGGGATCGTAGTCGAAGACCAAGTGGTCCGTCGGGTCATCGCCACAAGGGTCCACGATCGGTCCCCCGTCGACTGCCTCGGGGAACTGGTCACCCTTGCACTCCGAGTTGCAGCGTGGACAGGCCCACAACAGGTTGCCCCAGTCGAAGGTGAGTTCAGGGAAACGGGATCTCGGTCGGTAGTGCTCGATATGGCCCCAGGTCACGCCATCGGTCTGGCTCTCGCAGTACGCGCACTTGCCATGGAAGGCGTCACGAAGCGCATCGCGGATCCCCTCATGCCTGTACCTTGCCAGCGCCTGCGCCCTCGCCTTGGGAGTGGCAGCCTTGCGCCACGCAGCCAACCACACCGCGCGCTTCCGGGTCAGGATGTCCGGCGGCTTTCCTCGGTTGACCTGTATCATGGAATGGTCTTGGCCAGATACTCGTCGATGCGGGCCTCGAGGGAGCCCTCTTCCGGCGGGCCGCCGAACGGGCGCTCCTGCGCGATGAAGAGCGATAGCTGCCCCAACTCCTCCTCTTCCGCAAGTGTTCTTCTGCCTCGCTTGCGTCGGAGACTGTCGTAGCGGGAGATCTTCTCGTCTGCTCGGGGGGAGTAGGTGGAGACAAGGTCGAAGGCCCGGCTCTTGAGGATCCAGCCGACGTCGCGAGAGGAAAGGTCCCTGATCTCCTCCACCTCAACACGGTCGTCGCGGGCACTCAGCTTCAGCGTGAGGGCGTCTTCTCCAGCCCCGGCGGCCACGAACGGGCTATGGGTCGCCACAATGAACTGCAGGAGTGGGAACCGATCGCGGAGCCACCCGGCGATCTCGCGCTGCCACACCGGGTGCAGGTGGATATCGAGTTCGTCGATCAACACGACGCCCCTCTCGCGCAAAGGGTGCGGGCTGTCAGGGAAGGCCGTCAAGAGACGGAAGACCAGGTCGCCGGCCAGAGCCAGGATGCTGCGGTACCCGTCGCTGAGTGAACTCGTCGGTACTACCTGCCCCCCGCTCCGAAAGTAGATGCGCGCCTCCTTTGACACACTGTCGAATTCAGTACCCCTCGGCAGAAGATGGTTGACGGCCTGGATGGCCAGTGTCTTCTGGCGCTCCACCTTGGCGTTGCCCGGCTCCTTGGACTGCTGGTAGTCGAGGTAGACCAACCACTCCTCGAATGTCGAGAGCGGTTCGTCCTCGTTGAACTGCGTCAGGAAGTTCTCCCAGCGCGCTGGACGTCTCGGGGAGGGCAGGATGACCCGCACCTCGCGGGTCAGACGCCTGAACGGGCCGTAGCCCGCCGCAAACCAACCACTGCTCTCGGGTCCGAACGCGTTCTCGCGCAGCCACGACAGCCGTCTCTCGACGTTCTCGACCACCGCGGGCTCGCTGTAGTGGCGGTTCCTGATCTCGAGGGGCTGACTTCCGGTCACGTGGAATGAGTACCCGAAGGCACGGTGGACCTTCTCGGTACCGAACTGACCGGAATCGCCATGCTCTTGGTGGACGCGAACAGACACCCTCCCGTAGCGTGCCTCGTCGCGTAGCCACGCGACGGGACGCGGGCACAGCTTCTGCGCGCTCTCCGGCCCGGCCAGTAGCAGGGCAAGGGCCTGCAACACCGTGCTCTTGCCTCCGCCGTTCTCCCCGAGCAGCGTCACCCACCGGTACGGCTCATCCTTCCTCCTGGCGAAGGCCAGCCTGGTGGGCTTAGCGAACAGCTTGATGTTGTCGAGTTGGAGTTCCTCAACCCACATGCGCCCACACCTCCTTGCGCGGTGGCACTGCTTGACCCTCCTGGGAATGGCTCTGGAGGGACACCACCTAGCGTTGCTCGGGATTCGCCCTCTGCCCCCAGGGCTCCTTGTCCCGTCGGTCGGCCTACCTCAGCCCTCCACCCTCACCTCCACCACTTGCACCGTGTTGTTGCCCGACTTGGGGAAGGGGCGGGGCATGGGTTGGGCGTGGCCGGCGGCGTCGAGGGTGCGGCAGCTGAGTTCGTACTCGCCGGGGGGCTGGGGCGGGAGCAGCGCCGCCCAGTGGGCGAGGGTGAAGGGTTGGGGCCAGTCGAGGGGCTGACCCGAGGCGTCAAACCCGAGGGGCGAGCCGGGCAGCGGCCCGTCGCCGATCTCCGCGCCCCAGCGTGTCGGCGGGCCGAGGAGCTCCGCGTCGATCCACTCCACGTCGGTCGTGCTCTCCTTCGGCCGCAGGCTGACCTGCACCCGCGCGAGCCCGGCGCCCCCGACCTGCGCGAGGCCGGTCACGGGGATCGCCTGCCCCGGGCGCGCGGTCTCGGGGTGTGAGAGGAACCGCGCGTGGGTTTTCAGCGGGGTATCGATGTCGTTGTTCCACTCCGCGTAGGTGTCGTTCGCCTGGTAGGCGTTCGAGAGCACGATCCGCTCGACCCACTTCACCGACTTGAAGCCATAGGCGTCCGGCACGATGACGCGCACCGGCCCGCCGCGGTTGGGCGAGAGATACTCCCCGTTCAGCCGGTAGCACAGCAGCACTGGGGGCTGGCCCGGCGGGTCCTCGAGCGCGCGGCTGAAGGGGAGCGAGCTCCGGAAGATCTGCGCGGGGTCATGGTTGTGGAACCCGTTGTAGAAGACCTGCCGGATGTTCGCCTTGGGCTTCGCGAGCCAGATCACATCGCGCAGCGGCACGCCCTCCCACAGCCCCATCCCGCACGGGTCGCCCACGTTCAGGCAGGTCATCACGTGCAGGTAGCAGACCGCGCGCTCCTCGGCGAGGCGCATGAGGTCTGTCCATGTCAGCGCCGTGCCCAACTCCTTCGATAGGGGGTTTTCGACCTGCGCGTCCGTTTCCGGATCGGCGATGACTTCCAGCCGCCACGTATCGGGGTGCATTCCGGCCTCGCGCCGCGCCTCGGGGGAGAGCGTCGGAGGCGGCGGCGTCCCGCGGCTGACGTTCTTGAACCGCGCGTCCGGGGTGAGGTACTCCAGCTTGCCGACCGCCTCCGCCAGCTCCGGCGGCAGGTCCGCCGCCGCGCGCGACAGCGCGATCCCCGTCATGGCCGCCGCCCCCAGCCCCACGAAGTACCGGCGCGTCAGCTGATCGTGCTGTTGCAGCAGATCGTCAGTCGTAGGCACAGGCGCGGTACCTCCGGGTTCATCGGTCGGCTGACCGGCGGCGGGCGGGCGGCAGCCCGCCGCTTCGGCGCCTCGACGGAGGCGGGTTTCCGTCGTTTCGCCCTCTCGCCCTTCCTGCTGCCTGCGCGTCGGGGTCTGCCTTCCCCTCGCTCCTGGCGGACCCGGAAGGCGGTCGCCTGTGCGCTGGGCCCCGAGCTCCTGGCCTCCACGCCCGAAGGCCTCTTCGCCCCGGAGTTCGAGCTCCAGGGCTTTGCGGCCGTGCCGGAGGACGCCCGCGTGCTGGCCGCGCTTCGGCGAGGCCTCGGCCGGTTGCGTCAGGCGGGACACGGTCTCTGGCTCGGAACTCAGGGGCAGACGGACGAGGCGCTTGCCGCTTTCCGGCGGGCCATCGAGATCGACCCCGGCCTGGCTCCCGGAGCCGAACACCAGCCCCCACCGTGAGTTGACCCTCGCAGCCCAGCCGCGCTCGGGCCCTCTCCCCCGCCGGCGACCCCAAACCGACGTTGCCAGCCCGTCTCTCCCGCAGGGAACCCTCCTCCCCAGGGCGAACTCGCGCGCATCTCCGTACACGGGCCCGCGGTCCCTGTCCGTGCTGCCGTCACGTAGGGGCGTCGCTCAGATTGCGTTGGCCAACCGGGGCTTGGGGAAGGACACCCGGCCTACTAGCCTGTCAGCCGTGAAGCCTTGGGTCGTCGTGGGTCGGCTCACCAGAGCCGACAGAGCCTTCAGGTCACTGCCGGACGGCGTCGGCTCGGGTGAGCCGACCCACGACGACAAACGGCAACTGCCGGAATCACGGCTGACACGCCACTGGCCCCCTGCAGCCCGCAGGTCGGGACTCCAGTCCCGACAGTGCCCTTCGACGCAGTCCTCACGATGCCCGCAGCTCGGCGCCGCGGACCCCTACACAGTGAGCAAGGTGGGTGAGCCATGCCCCTGTCCAACGAGCTTCGCGATGCGCTGCGCGCCGAGGTGGCCCAACTCCGTGAAGAGGGCTGCGACGCCGAGGTGCTGGTCAACGAGCTGGCGTGCATCGAGGTCAGCCTCGAGCGCCAGGCGGTGTCGCTGTACGAGGCCGCCTACCGGCAGGTCGCCGAGTTGACGCCGAGCCCCGACTTCCCCTACGAGGAGCCGAGCGACCTGCCCGCCATCCGCGCCGCGCGCGCCGCGGGGCCGCGCCGGCTGGGCGCGCCGGGCCGGGACCTCGACGACCGCCTCCTGGGCGCGTGGCTGGGGCGCTGCGCGGGCTGCATGTTGGGCAAGCCCGTCGAGGGGCGGACGAAGGCCCAGATCGACGCGCTGCTGGCCGCGGCGGGCGAGCCCGCGCTAACCGACTACTTCCCGGCCATCCCCGACGCCCCGCCCGAGCTGCACTGGCACGCGCCCGACAACCCCATGCTGCGGGGGAACATCACCCACGGCGTGCGGGACGATGACACCGATTACACCGTCATCGGCCTGCACTACCTCGAGGAGAACGGGCTGGACTTCACCAGCCAGGACGTCGCCCACCAGTGGCAGCAGCATCTGCCCTACACTTGCGTCTACACCGCCGAGCGCGTGGCCTACCGCAACCTCGTGAACGGGATCAACCCGCCCGAGTCCGCGACCTTCCGCAACCCCTTCCGCGAGTGGATCGGCGCGCAGATCCGCTGCGACGCCTTCGGGTATGCCGCGCCCGGTTGGCCCGAGAAGGCCGCCGAGTTCGCCTTCCGCGACGCCGCGGTAAGCCACGTGAAGAACGGCATCTACGGGGAGATGCTCTTCGCGGCGATGATCGCGGCGGCGCTGGTGACGCGTGACCTCGAGGCGGCCCTTGACGCCGCCTTGGCCGAGATCCCCGCGCAGTCGCGCCTCCACGAGGCGATGGTCGAGACCCGCCGCTTCTGCGCCGAGGAGAGCGACTGGCAGGCCGCCTGGGAGCGCATCAACGCGGCCTACGGCCACTACCACGGGGTCCACACGATCAACAACGCGGCGCTCGTGCTGATGGGGCTGCTGTACGGCGCGCGCGAGTCCGATCCGGCGCTCCGGTACGAGCGGGCGATCGCGCTTGCGGTTCACGGCGGCTGGGACACCGACTGCAACGGGGCGACCGCCGGCTCGGTGATGGGCGCCCTGCTTGGCGCCGAGCAGCTGCCCGCGAAGTGGACTTCGGTCCTGAAGGACCGCCTCGAGAGCATCGTCGTCGGCCTCACCGACAACCGCATCTCCGACCTGGCACGGAGGACGGCAACGGTGGCGGGGAAGGTGACGGGGGAAGGCTGATCACTCCTCGGCCGCTGGTCGCGGGACGAGGCCGCAGCGTTCGGCCAAGGCGAGGGCGACCGCCTCGAAGTTGTCCCGACAAGCCGCGACGTAGCCGTCCTGTCCGCGGGCTATCCCGTCGGCAGCCGTCAGGTCGAACATCGGCTTGTTGGCGTACCGGGACAGCGGGGTCAGGCTCTGGTAGGCCCTGATGTGGCCGATGAAGTCGGGGTCCCGCTCGGGCGTGCTGGCCGCCAGCTGCCGGTCCCGCCGCACGTGGCGGTGGTAGCTCTCCGGGATGCGGCCCACCCACACGCCGTCCGCTTGCCCTCCTCGTGCCTTGCGCACCGAATGCTGCACGGTGACGTAGCCTGTGGGCTGCGACCGGCGGATCCAGGGCCAGCTTTCCCTGGCCTGCAGTCGCCACTCCTCAAGCGCCGCACCGAGAGTCCGGACGCCCTGCACCGAGAAGATGTCCGGGGCCATCGTTACGACGTCGTAGTCGGAGGCGAACAGGGCGCCCTTGGCGGCCCCGCTCAGCGCCCACCCCCCGTCCAGCACGGCGACATCGGCCTGGTACCCCATCTCAAGCTTCGCCAACACCTCTGCGACCGCCGATGCCGTCTCGTAGCTACCGACCACCGCCTCTACTCCGCGTACATCCGGGTTGCCGGGCAGCAGGTGAAGCGCGTCCGTGATGGTGGTCAGTTCCGGCATCTGGGCGCGAGGATGCGGCGGCGGTGTGACGCAGTTGGCGAGATGCACGGGCCTGGTCGCCTCGGTCCAGAGCTGCTCGATCTCCTCTACCGGGAGGCAGTACGCCGTC